>JAITHX010000110.1 GCA_031279735.1 Prevotellaceae bacterium | reverse complement strand
TCAAATTAAAACCGGTCACGATAAGACGAGCCGAATGAAGGGAGACTTTCACGTTCGGTTCTGTGGGAGGTTTGGGGTGAAATTCCCCTTACCTACCCGGCATTCATAATTCATAATTAATTCATGATTCCTATGTCTCCTATGCTCACCCTGCTTCCTGCTTCAACAGTTTCCACGGCTTCGAGTCTGAGCAAGGAGGCTTTTACGGGCTGTTCGAAGCGGACAAACTGTTTGACGGGGTTGTTGGCGATATTGTCGAAGGAAGCGTTGGTTTTGATTTTGTTCCACTTTTTGCCGTCGGAGCTTGAGTAGAGGTTGTAACGGCGGATGTTTCCTTTCGAGCCGACAACCGGCGTGTATGTAAAACCTTTCAGCGAGAGTTCTTCGCCAAAGTTCACCGTGAGGGTGTTCCGCTTTTCGGGGAGAATATATGCCGAGAGAGGATTGTCGTCTATTGCACGGTCGCTTCCTCTGCCTTCGGCGTCCGTGAGGCTCCATTTCGCGTGAGCGAGTCCGAACTCCGCGACGGCGGTTTCGCTGCTGCGCGAATCGTTGTCCACGTATGCTTTGGCTTTTATTGTGCCGCCGCGGGGCAGCGGAACGGGAGCGGAGTAGAGCGGGGAGGCGGCGGAGGGTTCGCTGCCGTCGGTCGTGTAGCGGATCAGCGGGTCTTTGGAATCGCAGAAGATTGTCACTTCGCCCTTTTTGCTGCGGACGATGTTGACGGGCGACAGCAGTTCCTGCGCCTTATATACGCCTATTTCGCTGAGCGCGGGACAGGCGAGCGCATCCTCTATCCTGATTCTGACGGCGCGGGACTTCACTGTCGGGAAGCGCAATATTCGCTTGTAGCCTATGGTTGTCTGTCGGGCTATTTCCCGCCACTGCTTTCCGTCGCCGCAGTCAACGGCAAAGGATTTCACTCTTTGTCCCAGCGGAATGTACTCCTGCAGAACGAGCCGGTTGAACTCGCGTTCGGCGCCGAAGTCTATTTCCAGCGAAGCCTGTCGGCGGTTGTCGTCGGTTGCCCAGTAGGAATCGAAGTTGCCGTCGATGAGGTTTGCGGCTTTGAATCCGGCGGAGTTGCCTCTTGTGGCGTCGGCTTTTATCGAGGCTTTTTGCGCGAGATTCACGGCGAAAGCCTCGTCCAGAGCCTTGCGCAGTTCCATGAGGCGGGTCGAATCGTTGGGGTGAATCAGTCCCCGTCGGTCGGGAGGCACGTTCAGCAGCAGGTTGCCGTTGCGTCCTACGGAGCTGTAATATATATCCATCAGTTTGGCGAGCGATTTAACCTTGTCGTCGGTCGAAGCACTGTAGAACCATCCGGGGCGGATCGACACGTCCACTTCGGCGGGCAGCCATTGCGTTCCGTTTTCCATGCCGCTGCCGAGCACGTCGTTTTCGGCGGCGTCGATAATCCTGTCGTTCGGCGTCAGGGTAGCCCAGTTGGTTTCGCCGGCGTAACCGGCTTCGTTACCCACCCAGCGGAGTTCGCGGCAGGGACCGCCGAATATCAGGGCTTCGGGCTGATGCCGGCGCACCGCGTCGCGGAACGCGGGCCAGTCGTACTCCTGTCGTTTGCCGTTCGGACCTTCGCCGTTGGCGCCGTCGAACCACTGTTCAAACACCTGTCCGTAGCCGGCGAGCGCTTCGGCGAGCGTGCCGGCGAACACCTTGTTGTATTCGTCGGTGCCGTAGGTCGGGTGATTTCTGTCCCACGGCGAAATATAAATTCCGAACTTCAGCCCGAACCCGCGGCAGGCGTCGGAGAGTTCGCGCAGCAAGTCGCCCTTGCCGTCCTTCCACGAGCTTTCGCGCACGGTGTGGGTGCTGAACTTGCTTGGCCAGAGACAAAATCCGTCGTGATGCTTCGCCGTGACGATAATGGCTTTCATGCCGGCATCCTTTGCTATGCGCGCCCACTGCCGGCAGTCGAGCTGCGAGGGATTGAACACTTTAGGGTCTTCGTTGCCGTGACCCCATTCCACGTCGGTGAAGGTGTTGGGTCCGAAATGCACGAACATGTAGTATTCCATTTTCTGCCACTGCACTTGCAGCGGCGAAGGGATGGCGCCGTATGGAGCGGGAGGCTCCGGCGCATTGCAGGCAAGCGCAAACAGCATGCCCGCCAAAATTGCGGTCTGTAATAATCTTTTCATTTTATAATCGTTAATCAATAATTTGCAAGTTTTATGGCTTTATTGAGAGCGCCGAGCTTGTCGCCGACTTCGGCGAGTTCCTTTTCGGGGTTCGACTTCGCCACTATGCCGGCTCCCGCCTGATAGGTGAGAGTGTTGTTGCGGCTCACGAAAGTGCGGATGACGATTGCCTGATTCAGCGAGCCGTCGAATCCTATGTGACCGATACAGCCTCCGTAGATGCCTCTCGAATGTGGCTCTATCTGATTGATGAGCTGCATGGCGCGGACTTTTGGAGCGCCGGAGAGCGTGCCGGCGGGGAAAGTGTCGGCAAACAGGGCTATGCGGTTAAGGTCGGGCGCAATGTCGCCGCAGACGCGCGAAACCATGTGGATGACGTGCGAATAGAACTGTATTTCTCTGAACGACTTCACGCGAACGTTGGTCGAGTTCCGGCTCAGGTCGTTGCGCGCAAGATCAACCAGCATCACATGTTCGGAGTTCTCCTTGGTGTCGGCAAGGAGTTCGCGTGCAAGACGGGCATCCTCCTCGTCGTCGCCCGTGCGGCGGAAGGTACCCGCGATGGGGTCGATGGTGGCGGTGTTGCCTTCGACCTTGACGTGGGTTTCGGGCGAAGAGCCGAAGATGCGACAGTCGCCGAGGTCGAAGTAAAACAGATAGGGCGACGGATTGATGGAACGCAGGGTGCGATAGACTTTGAAGTCGTCGCCCGCGAAATCCTGTTCGAAGCGTCGCGAGAGAACAATCTGAAACACGTCGCCGCGCAAACAGTGTTCGATGCCGCGAACAGTCATCCGCTTATACTCTTCGTCGCTCACGGAGGAACGAACGGCGCCGAGCGAACGGAAATCGTAGGTCGGGAAGTTGCGGCTGTCGATGATGGCAACGAGTTCGTTCATCCGGCTTGTTTCGCCTTCGAGAAGATTTTCGGTTATCGTCATTTCGTTGCGAAGGTGATTGATGGCTATCAGAAAGCGGAAGAGAGTGTAGTGTATTTCGGGCGGAGTGTCGGCAGGCGAATCCGCAATGGCTATGTTTTCGAGGTATCGCACAGTGTCGTAAGCCGTGAAGCCGAAGAAACCGTTGACGGACTTCGCTTCGCCCGGAGAGGGGACGAAGCTGGTCACATAGTCGTTCAGAACGCGGCGCAGGTCGTCGCCCGATTCTATATCGGCATGTTCCGCGCTGCCGTCGGGATAGGTCATCAGCGCGCGCCTGTTCTTCACCGAGAAACTCGCTCGCGGCTCGACGCCGATAAACGAATAACTGTTTTCGGACGAGTGATAGTCCGAACTTTCGAGCAGCGCCGACTGCGGCGACATGTCGCGTACCTTCAGATATATGCCCACGGGCGTTTGCAGGTCGGCGAGCAGACGCCGGCTGCGGGTCTCTATCTTTGTTGTTTTCATGTGTGTGAGATAAAGCTTGAAATAACGGTTGCTATAACGGTTGCGATTGATAATGCCGGATGTAAGTCTCCATATCCTTGTCGCCGCGTCCGGAGAGGGTCAGTACTGTCACATCGCCGGGTTCAAAGCCGATTTTCCGCAGCGCGCCCAGAGCGTGCGACGATTCGAGAGCCGGAATAATACCTTCGAGACGTGTGAGTTCAAAGGCGGCTTGCAGAGCTTCGTCGTCGGTCACGGCAAAATATTCGGCGCGGCGGGTTGAAGCGAGGAAGGCTTGCAGCGGACCGACGCCCGGATAGTCGAGACCGGCAGAAATAGAATAAGGTTCAATGATTTGTCCGTCATCATCCTGCATCACGTAGGTGCAGCTTCCGTGTATTACGCCTTTCTGTCCGATAGTGATGGTGGCGGCGGTTTCGGCGGTGTCAACGCCCTTGCCTGCCGCCTCGACGCCGACGAGACGCACTCGCGGGTCGTGGAGATAGCGGCGGAAAGTGCCGGAAGCGTTGCTGCCCCCGCCGACACATGCCACAAGACGGTCGGGATAGTCGCGCCCTTCCTTCTCGACGAGCTGCCGCGCTATTTCTTCGCCTATGACGCTCTGGAAACGAGCCACCATGTCGGGATAGGGATGCGGACCCACAGTCGAGCCGATGATGTAGTGGGTGTCGGAAGGATTGCGGCACCAGTCGCGAATAGCCTCGTTGGTAGCGTCCTTGAGAGTTTTGTTTCCGCTGTTCACCGGACGAACTTCGGCGCCGAGCATTTTCATCTTCTGCACATTGAGATGCTGTCGAGCAACGTCGGTTTCGCCCATGTAAACAATGCAGCACATTCCGGCAAGCGCGCAAACCGTAGCGGTGGCAACGCCATGCTGACCGGCGCCCGTTTCGGCGATAATGCGCGACTTGCCCATTCTTCGCGCAAGCAGAATCTGTCCGATAGTGTTGTTTATCTTGTGCGCGCCTGTGTGATTGAGGTCTTCCCGCTTAAGATAAATCTTCGTGGCGTAAGTCTCCGAGAGGCGGGCGGCGAAATAGAGCGGCGAGGGACGTCCCACATAATCGCTCATCAATGCATTGAACTCCGCCTTAAACTCCGGGTCTTCGATAATTTCGAGATAGTTGTTTTTCAGATTTTCGACGTTCTCGTATAGTATTTCGGGGATATACGCCCCTCCAAACTCGCCGTAAAATCCGTCTTTGTTCACATTATAATTCATTCTTCGAATTTTAAAGGCGCAAAGATAATTGAAATTGAATTACGAATTACGAATTACGAATTACGACCGACTGCGGATCAATTACGAATTACGAATTACGAATTACGGCCGACTTCGGTGGTACAGCCGCAGTCGGCCGTAATTCGTAATTCGTAATTCGTAATTGACACGTCCTAAGTCGGGACGTAATTCGTAATTCGTAATTCGTAATTGAAAACTGCATCCCTTATAAGTTATTTCCAACACATCCCTAACCGCGCGCCCTTCGCAAAGGACGCTAAGCCCTTGCGCCCTTTGCGAAGCCTTTGCGCCCCTTGCGTTACAAAAACACCGCAACGCGGTGAAAAAACACGCAAACTTTTTCCACACAATTCCCAGTAAAACCTTAAGAATTAAGAATTAAGAATTGCCATCCGGCTCTATCACTCCTAAATTCTCCACGCGCCCGAATGGCAATTCTTAATTTTTAATTCTTAATTCTTAATTTCCGACGTTTGCGGAATTAAAAAATATCAGTACCTTTGCGCCCTTAGTATTAGTCGTTAAAAATAGTAAATAGATATATAACAACAACATGGCGTTAAAAAAAGAAACAAAGCTCAAAAGTAATTTCAATAAAATGACTATTGCTTTGGCTTCTCCCGAAGAAATTCTGGAGCAATCTTTTGGCGAGGTGTCCAAGCCCGAAACAATAAATTATAGGACATATAAGCCTGAAAGAGACGGGTTGTTCTGCGAGCGAATATTCGGACCTGTAAAGGACTACGAATGTCATTGCGGAAAATACAAGCGAATCCGCTATCGCGGCATTGTGTGCGACCGTTGCGGGGTGGAAGTCACCGAAAAAAAGGTGAGGCGCGAAAGGATGGGACACATTTCGCTGATAGTGCCCGTAGCGCATATATGGTATTTCCGATCGGCGCCAAACAAACTCGCATATCTGCTGGGAGTGCCGTCGAAAAAGCTGGAAGCGGTCATATACTACGAACGTTACATAGTTGTGCAGCCCGGCGTCAAGGAGTCGGAAGGAGTTTCCAAACTCGACCTTCTGACTGAGGACGAATATGTTCAGATCATCGAAACTCTTCCCAAGGACAATCAGCTTCTGGAAGATTCCGATCCGAGCAAATTCGTTGCCGGCATGGGAGCCGAAGCTCTCTACACGCTGCTGGAATCACTGAAACTCGACGAATTGTCGTATTCGCTGAGACACAAGGCAAGCAACGAAACCTCGCAACAGCGCAAAGCCGACGCCCTCAAACGTCTGAACATAGTTGAGACTTTCAGGGCAGCCCATAATGTCAACAAGCCGGAATGGATGATTCTGAAAGTGATTCCGGTCATTCCTCCCGATCTTCGCCCTCTGGTGCCTCTGGACGGCGGACGTTTCGCCACATCCGACCTGAACGATTTGTATCGAAGGGTCATAATTCGCAACAACCGTCTGAAGAGACTGATTGAAATAAAAGCGCCGGAAGTGATACTCCGCAACGAAAAGCGCATGCTGCAGGAATCCGTTGATTCGCTCTTCGACAACTCGCGCAAATCCAACGCAGTGAAGACCGAAGCCAACAGAGCGCTGAAATCGCTTAGCGACAGTTTGAAGGGAAAGCAGGGACGTTTCCGTCAAAACCTTCTCGGCAAGCGTGTGGATTATTCCGCCCGCTCGGTGATTGTTGTGGGTCCGGAACTGAAAATGCACGAATGCGGTCTGCCCAAGGAAATGGCGGCGGAACTCTACAAGCCCTTCGTGATTCGCAAGCTCATAGAACGCGGAATAGTCAAAACCGTAAAGTCGGCGAAGAAGATAGTCGATCGCAAGGATCCGGTGGTCTGGGACATTCTCGAAAACGTGATGCGGGGACATCCTGTCCTCCTGAATCGCGCTCCGACGCTTCACCGTCTCGGCATACAGGCGTTTCAGCCCAAACTGATAGAAGGGAAGGCAATTCAGCTGCACCCGCTGTCGTGCACGGCATTCAACGCCGACTTCGACGGCGACCAGATGGCTGTGCATCTCCCGCTCGGCAACGCAGCTATACTCGAAGCCCAGCTACTCATGCTCGGCGCTCACAATATCCTGAATCCCGCCAACGGAGCGCCTATCACCGTGCCTTCGCAGGACATGGTTCTCGGACTCTATTATATAACCAAGGCAAAGAAAGGCGCCAAAGGCACGGGGCTGATATTCTACGGACCCGAAGAAGCCATAATAGCCTATAACGAGAAAGCGGTGGATTTGCACGCCGTAGTACAAGTCAAGCAGAAAATCAGACAGAAGGACGGTTCCGACAAGGAAGAACTCATAGAAACCACCGTAGGACGCATCATCTTTAACCTCGTTGTGCCGAAGGAAGCGGGATATATCAACGAACTGCTGACCAAGAAATCGTTGCGCGACATTATCGGCATGGTGATGAAAACCACCGGCACCGCCACTACCGCCAAATTCCTCGACGACATTAAGGAACTCGGCTACACGATGGCGTTCAAGGGAGGGCTGTCGTTCAATCTCGACGACGTAATAATCCCCGACGACAAAGCCGAACTCGTTGCGCAGGGTTACGCGGAAGTGGAAGAGGTGACGAACAACTACAACATGGGATTCATCACAAACAGCGAAAGATACAATCAGGTTATCGACATCTGGACGCACACCAACGCCAAACTGACGAAAATCCTGATGAACCGCCTCTCGGACGATAATCGCGGATTCAACTCCGTGTTTATGATGCTCGATTCAGGCGCCCGCGGCTCGAAGGAACAGATTCGCCAGCTTTCCGGCATGCGCGGACTGATGGCTAAACCCCAGAAATCGGGTTCCGCCGAAGCTCAAATCATCGAAAACCCCATTCTGTCGAATTTCAAGGAAGGACTCTCGGTGCTGGAATACTTCATTTCCACCCACGGCGCCCGCAAGGGTCTCGCGGATACGGCGCTGAAAACCGCCGATGCGGGATACCTCACCCGACGTCTGGTGGACGTGTCGCACGACGTGATTATAAACGAGGAGGATTGCGGCACGCTCAGAGGACTGGTCGCCGTGGCGCTGAAGAACAACGACGAAGAAGTGCAGTCGCTGTACGAACGTATTCTGGGACGCACATCGGTTGACGACGTATATCACCCGAACACGGGAGAACTGATAGTTGCCGCCGGAAAGGAAATAAACGAGGAAATTGCCGACATCATAGAAAAATCGCCCATAGAACAGGTCGAAATTCGCTCGGTGCTGACCTGCGAATCGAAAAAGGGCGTATGCAGCAAATGTTACGGACGCAGCCTCGCCACCGGCCTGATGGTTCAAAAGGGCGAAGCCGTAGGGGTCATCGCCGCACAGTCGATAGGCGAACCGGGCACTCAGCTCACCCTGCGTACTTTCCACGTGGGCGGCATAGCGGGAAACATAGCTACCAACAACAAAATCGTGGCGCCCTACGACGGACGCCTTCAAATCGACGAATTGCGCATAGTGACCAGACAGGATCCGGGACGCAATGTCGATGTGGTTATCGGTCGTCTCGCCGAAATGCACATTATCGACCACAATACGGGAATCACTCTCTATTCCAACGGACTGCAATATGCCACGAATCTTTATTTCAAAAACGGAGATTCGGTGCGCAAAGGCGATCTGATTTGCGAGTGGGACCCCTACAACGCGCTTATCATCACGGAATTTTCCGGCGAAACAAGATTTAACGACCTTATCGAAAACGTGACATATCGCGAAGAAACCGACGAAATCACGGGCTATCGCGAAAAGGTAATCATCGAATCGCGCGACAAGGCTAAAAACCCCACCATCGGAATCTTCGAAAGAGAGATCGAACTGAAACAGTACAATCTGCCTGTGGGCGCGCATATAGTTGCCGAAGAAGGCGATTCGGTGAAGTCCGGTCAGATTCTGGTGAAAATACCGCGAGCCGTGGGCAAGGCGGGCGACATCACCGGCGGTTTGCCCCGCGTGACCGAACTGTTCGAAGCGCGCAATCCGTCGAACCCCGCAGTAGTCTCCGAAATAGACGGCGAAATATCTCTCGGACGCATCAAGCGCGGCAACAAAGAAATAAGCGTTAAGTCGAAAATGGGCGACGTGCGCACTTACATGGTTCCGCTTTCGCGTCAGATTCTCGTGCAGGAAGGCGACTATGTGCGCGCCGGCACTTCCCTCTCCGACGGAGCCATTACCCCTCTGGATATTCTTCAAATACAGGGACCAACCAAGGTTCAGGAATACATAGTCAACGAAATACAGGAGGTTTACCGTCTCCAGGGCGTTAAAATCAACGACAAGCATTTTGAAGTCATCGTGCGTCAAATGATGCGCAAGGTCGAAATCATCGATCCGGGCGACACTAAGTTCCTGCCCGAACAATTGGTTGACAAATGGGCTTTCATGGAAGAAAACGACTGGATCTACGACAAAAAGGTGGTGGTTGAGGCCGGCAATTCCCATAATCTGAAACCGGGACAAATCATTACCCACCGTCGCCTGAACGACGAAAATTCTTCGCTCAAACGCAAAGACCTGAAACAGGTGGAAGCCCGCGACGCCATTCCCGCCACTTCCAATCAGGTTCTTCAAGGCATCACCCGCGCCGCGCTGCAAATAAACAGCTTCCTGTCGGCAGCCTCGTTCCAGGAAACTACCAAGGTGCTGAACGAAGCAGCTATAAGAGGAAAGATCGACGCCCTCGAAGGTCTCAAGGAAAGCGTTATCTGCGGACATCTCATCCCCGCCGGAACAGGCCTGAAAGAATTCGACAAAATAGTCGTCGCCTCGATGGACGATTACAAGAAATTGATGTCTAAAACAATGATCGAATAGTTTATACAAATAGCCGGCAAATAAGGGCTGCCACCCCAAAAGATGGATAAATTGGCTCTGCCATCATGAAAAAACAGGGCAAAAACGAGTTCCGAAAATCGTGAAGAGTAGGTTTTGATGTTTTTAATGCCATCAAAAACATCTTGTAAAACAACAATGTTTGGCTTTTAGAATTAATTAAGTTTTGGCATATGAAAAGAAAGGAAAAGAAAGGAAAAGAAAGGAAAAGAAAGGAAAAGAAAGGAAAAGAAAATTGTGTAAACGTAATATTGAAAAAGTGTTTTTTCAGTATTGGTGGTTGTGGTTTATTATTATTATTATTATTCGCTGGATGTTCACAGGATTTTCAGGACGACGGAGCATCAAAAAATTCGCCTGATGTGACATCAAGAGTTGTTTCGCTTAAACAAGCTGAAGATTTTGCGAATAAGGCGATTGGAGCTATTGTCGCTCGAACAGAGGGTCAAACGACCAAAACGGAAGATGCAGAAATTCCTGTCAAGTCGTCTAATTCTTCTCGTACTATAAGCAACATCAAAACAATACATTCCGACAATGGGATCCCTGTACTGTATGTTGTTAATTTTGATGAAGATAGAGGATTTATGGTGGTTTCTGCCGATAAAGAGGCTTCCAATCCCGTATTGGCATTCAATTATGAATCCAATGTTGATATTGATGCATTGTCAAAAGATGCAATTTTTCTCGCTTATCTCAATGAAAAAAAGGAACAGATAGCAGCAAACCTGGAGTCCGGAATTGATGAAAACAATCAAGGATATCAAATATGGGACGCTATGATTGGAGATGAGGAAAAGGAAGTTTTTCTTGAGTTGGCCAATATTGATGAAGCTGAAAATTTGCCTAAAACAAAAGGCAGACATAGGAATTCTCTCGGTTATTCCTACGAACCGCCATGGTATAATTCCGCATATAGTTTATGGGGACAGGGAACCGGTTATAATGCCAATGCTCCCTATTCGGGAATACCGATTGGCTGTCCGGCGGTAGCAATAGGAATACTTTGTAAGGTACACAGATTTCCAGCAATATATGATTACAACAATATGCCTGCCTCATTGAATACATCTGCACCTAATGCTATTTCAAAAATGTTCAGAGATATTGCAGATAAGATACCCGGATATATCTGGAGTTATTCAGGAAGTGGAGCTACACCAAGTGCTATTCACGTAGCCTTGAAAAATATTGGATATAAAAATGCAATGTTTGACAATTATAAATTCGCAACAGTATATAACGAAATAAAAGCATG
Organism: Prevotellaceae bacterium; assembly: GCA_031279735.1. GTDB lineage: Bacteria > Bacteroidota > Bacteroidia > Bacteroidales > UBA932 > JAIRLF01. The sequence continues at coordinate 8,140 of JAITHX010000110.1, read as the reverse complement.
GCGTCCTGTGCTTTTAGGCGGCTATAGAACTGCTTATGGCGGTGGTCATATCTGGATTGCAGATGGTTATCAAGAGCAAGTATGGAAGATTACTACTACTAAAAAGTTTCTTGGCATCATTATCAGTACCTCGGTTCGATATGAATTTGTCGATATGATATATATGAATTGGGGTTGGAATGGACAAGGAAATGGCTGGGTTGATCAGGAAGACTGGAATTCTTCTGTTAATGGAAGTTACAATACTCAAAAGAAGATGTATACCAATCTGTATCCGATAATCAATGCTAAATATTAATTAGACAAACATAAAGAAGAATAAGGAAAAAATCCTTATTCTTCTTCTATATAAATGTATAACAAACTTATTAACTTTTGACATCATGAAACAATATTTTATTTTAATGACAATTTGTACTTTTTCAATCCTGTTTTCAGGTTGCGGGAAAAAAGAAAAAACTCCGGACGACAGAATAACTGTCGATAAAACCGAGCTGAATTTTACCGCCGGAGTAACATCTCTGGAATTTAATATCGAAACTGCCGTAGAATGGCATGTCGATGCCGCTGGAATTGAACACGCTTTTGGCGTTGACGCTGCTATTGTTAATGATTTTACCGTTGCTCCGTCGTCCGGCACAGGAAACGCCAAAGTAACAGTAACTTTGAACAATAGGGAATTAACCGAAAGCTACGAGATTGAACTGAAAATAATAGCCGGCAAAAATACTGAAACAGTTAAGTTAAAGGCGGCTGCAAATTAGATATCAATGAAAACCGGAATATTTATATTTGTGGTTAATGTTTTTGTCTGTGCAGTTCTTGCCGGTTGCGAGAAGAATGTTGATTTTAGAGGAAAGGAGTTGCCTCCCAAAATGGTAATCAACTCAATAATCGGCACAGCGTCGGATACTTGCTGGATAAAAGTTTCGGAAAGTGTTTTCGACTTTTCAGACCAAAGTCCGGATACAGTCAAAAATCCGAAAATACAATTGAGTATAAACAGTAAAAAATGCGACGGAATTTGGCTTGACACAATAATCGGCGTACACAGTTATTATAAATTTGTTGCCGGAAAATTGAATGTCGGCGACAGAATCGACATTTCGGCAGCGACACAAAAGCACGGAACCGTAAGCGGATACGACATTGTGCCTGATACTGTGGAAATAAAAAATATTGAAACGGAATGGTTCATGAAAAAAGATGATCGTTCGTATTTGCGTATGCATGTAACATTCAAGGATAAACCCGGCGAACGGAATTTTTACCGGATAATTGTCAAAACATATTCTATTTTAATTAACCCTGCCGACCAGAAACCGACTAACCAATGGTATTCCGAAAAAGTATATATCGACGACGAAATGCTTTTTCACAATCCTGCGGAAACGGACGAAGAAGGCAAAATGTACAATCATTACAGAATGTTTTCGGACGATTTGATTGACGGAAAAGAATATACTTTGAATATTCATATTGAAAATTATAATGAAGCTAACAATCCTGACCTCGACTACGTCGAGGAATATGTAAAAGTCGAATTGCATACCTTATCCGAAAAACTGTATCGCAATTTACATTCGCAGGAACTGGCGTACGGCACGATAGGCGATGTTTTTGTCGAACCGGTTAAGATTTATACAAATATAAAAGGCGGCTATGGAATATTCGGCGCTTATAATGTTTCGGAAAAGATAAAGTGCTTGGGAAAAAAGGGAGTTTGAAATGAGAAATATGAAAACCGGAATATTTATATCTGCGGTTTTTTTCTGCTGTGCGGTTTCGTTGTCTGCTCAAAACTTTGTCGTTAGCGGCTATGTTCGCGATGCGGAAACAAAAGAAACGCTGGTTGGCGCCAATGTTTATGAAACCGTAAGCGGAAAAGGCTGTTCGGCAAATGCATACGGCTTTTACAGTTTGACTCTAAAAAAAAACGGAACAAAAAAAACAATCCATTATTCGCTGCTTGGTTATGAAACTGCAAGCGTCAGAATTGATTTTGAGAAAGATACAGCTATTCAAATATATCTGAAACCTGCCTCCGAACAGCTTCGGGAAATAGTTGTGAGCAACAAGGCAAAATTACGCGACCTGCGTTTGGGTGTTGTAGAAATTCCTGTGTCACAAATAAAAAGCATTCCAGCGCTGTTCGGAGAAACCGATTTGATGAAATCGCTGCAATTTATACCCGGCGTGCAAAATACTTCGGAAGGCAAAAGCGATTTGTCGGTACGGGGCGGAAGTCCCGACCAAAATCTGATACTTTTGGACGGAGTTCCGGTTTACAATCCGAATCATGTTTTCGGCTTTCTTTCGATTTTCAATACCGATGCTCTTAAGAAGGTAACGCTGTATAAATCAAGTTTTCCTGCGCGATTCGGAGGACGGCTTTCTTCCGTAACCGACATCGTAAGCAAAGACGGACACAAGGAAAAATTTTCAGGCTCGGCGAGTTTGGGCTTGCCTACGCTCAAATTCAACATCGAGGGACCGATAATCAAGGATAAAACTTCGTTTGTGTTTTCGATGCGAAGAACTTATCTTGATTTGGTTATGAACATTATTAACAAAACTTCGGAGTCGGGAACGAGTTCCAATTTTTTCTTTCATGATATTAATGCAAAAATTCACCGCAAAATAGACGATAAAACTTCTGTGTATCTGAGTATTTACAACGGAAACGACAAACTTAAGCAAACGACCGCCGATATTGAAAATAAACAAACCGGACATAAGGCATCAACACAGGAATGGGATTGGGGAAACACCATTGTTTCGGGAAAATTAAGCAGGGCGCTTACTTCAAATTTTTTTTTCAAAACCACGCTGATTTACAACCAATACCATTACAAAGTCAATACCGATGACGAATACCAAATACCTGTAGATTCGACGACAGAACAAAAAGTTTCGAAAAATTTTCTGTTTTCGTCCGGAATAAAAGATTACTCGCTCTATGGTGATTTTGAATATTTTCCTGTCTCAGATCACGATATAAAATTCGGTACGGCACTTACTTGCCACGATTTCAACCCTGAAGTTATTTCGCTTACAACCAAGTCGGACACGGTCAAGAAAAGCGATAACACACCAAAACAAACACGGTCGAAAGAACTTGCTCTGTATGCAGAAGACGACTGGGATATGTCGGAAAATATGAAACTCAATGCAGGACTGCGTTTTTCGCTGTTTAACGTAAACGAAAAAACCTATACGGCTATCGACCCTCGCTTGTCGCTAAGTTTCACTGCCTCCGAAAAACTTTCGCTGCAAGCTGGATATTCGTTTATGCAACAATATGTTCACTTGCTTTCGAGCAATTCGATTGTTTTGCAAACCGATTTATGGGTTCCGGTAACGGGTAAAATCAAACCGATGCAATCGACACAATATTCATTTGGAGTATTTTATGAATTGCCAAAAACAGTTTTTCTGTCGTTCGAAACTTATTATAAGGACATGAAAAATGTGATAGAGTACCGTGACGGCATCAATTATTCGGGCGTATCGGCAGGCTGGGAAAACAAAGTCGAATCGGGTGTCGGACGAAGCTACGGCATAGAATTTTCTGTGGAAAAAAAGGAGGGCAGAATTACAGGAACAGCCTCGTACACACTGTCGAAATCGGAACGCAAATTTAATGAAATCAATTTCGGCGAATGGTTTCCGGCAAAATACGACCGCCGGCATGTGATAAATGTTTTGATGAATTGCAAATTGAACAAAAAGTTTGATTTTACAGCCATTTGGACTTATCATTCCGGCAACAGAATAACTTTGCCGACGATGACTCATGTAAATCCGAAAATCGTTTACCCGCTTTCTATTGACAACGAGTTTGGCATAGAAAACTTAATGGAACTGGATCATCGAAACAACTACAAAATGGACAATTATCATCGCCTTGATTTGAGCGTAAATTATACCTTTGCAAAAAAACGCAATAGATACTGCATGCTTAATTTAAGCATATATAATGTTTACAATCAAAAAAATCCGTACAGAATTATTATCGAAAGCGACATGCATAAAAGTCCCGAGAATGAAAGCATTTACACTCACAAACTAAAGCAAGTCACTTTGTTTCCGATAATTCCGTCACTATCGTTTACATATCATTTCTAAGGTTATGAAAAACTACATATTTTACATGTTAATTTTTTAATTTAAATAATCAGTTTTATGAAAAAGTATTTAAACTTCATTGCAATCCTTGTTTTTACAGTATTGCTTGGTTGCAAAAGCACAAGTCAAGATCAGGAAGAAGTTACTGAGGATAAATTAAGTGTCGATAAAACAGAGCTTAATTTTACCGCCGGAGTAACATCTCAAATATTCAGTATCAATTCCAAAGGCGAATGGAATATTGAAGCTGCCGGACTTGCAATCAGTGCAAACGTCGGCACTACTTCGTGGTGTTCGGTCGAGCCTGTTTTTGGCAATACCGGTACAAAAATAACCGTAACGTTGCTCGAAAACGTTCCGACAACACAAGCTGCTGTAACGCTAAAAGTTATTGGTAAAAATAATCAGGTTGCGGTCACAATTAACAAACCGGCTGCGAATTAATATGTAACGCACGCCTCGTGACGAATTACGAATTACGACCGGCTTCGGCTGTATGTCCGCAGTCGGGACGTAATTCGTAATTGAAATCTGTGTGCTAAAAATATTTTGATTATTTTTGCGACAATTTTATATTTTGTTAATAACCTGAAAACTTACAGATATGCGTATTATTTACGTCCTTGCGCTGACGATATTTGTCGCGGTTGCGGCAAAAGCGCAGGACAGCGATTTATCGGACATTATTGCCGACGCGGTAGAAGAGATTGCGGCAGAGAAAGAAGAAGACGACGACGAGACCGAAATGGAACAGCTGACGGAACATTATACCCGACTGTCGGAAAATCCATTGAACATCAATTCCGCAACCGCCGACGAACTCGCCTCTCTGATGATCCTTTCCGATTTTCAAATATCCAGTCTTGGCGAATACATCAGGGAATACGGACGGCTGGCAAGCATCCTCGAATTGAGCTTCGTGCCCGGATTCGACGAAAACACCGTTATGAAAATCACGCCTTTCGTTGCTGTCGGGAGTGTGGAAGCCGGCGCGAATCCCCCCGTGAGACAGCTTCTGAAAAACGGGCGCAGCGTGCTGCTTGCGAGAGTTTCGCGAAGAGTGGAAAAGGCGAAAGGCTATCGTCTGGACGAAAGCTCCGGACAGCAGTACTACATGGGTTCGCCCTTCGGAATGTTTGTCCGCTACCGCTACCGGTCGGGCAACAATTTGCAGCTGACCCTGCTTGCCGACAAGGACCCGGGCGAAGAGTTCTTCGCGGGAACCTGCCGGCAGGGTTTCGACTTCTACGGATTCCATTTCATGCTGAATAATCGCGGAGCACTGAAACGCCTGATAGCGGGCGATTTCAGAGCTGCTTTCGGACAGGGACTAGCGTTGTGGAACGGTTTTTCGGCGGGCAAATCCTCCGATCCTCACGCGATAAGAAAGCGGGGCAATGTCTTTTCGCCCTACTCGTCGGCGGACGAGGCGAACTTCATGAGAGGCGCAGCCGCCACGCTTGCTTACGGTTCGTGGGAGATTTCGCCCTTTGTCTCCTATCGCAAAGTGGATGCAACTATCGACGGCGATGGCTACATTTCGCTGTCGGCAAACGGAATGCATCGCACTCCGAGCGAAGCGGCGCGGAAAAACGCGCTTTCCGAAACTGTGGGCGGAGTACACGCGGCTTACGGCAAATCCTTTATGAAGATAGGTTTCTCCGCGCTGTACGGACGCTACGGCGCCGACGACCATAGGGAAATAAAACCCTACAACAGATTTGAATTGCACAAACCGTCGAACGCAAACTTTTCGGCGGACTACAGACTGATGTTCGCCAATCTCTCGTTTTTCGGCGAAGCGGCGGCAAGCTCCGGCGGCGGCATTGCCGTTCTGTCGGGCATGAGCGTGGATGTGCATCATTCCGTGCGGTTTTCGGCTCTCTACCGAAACTACGGCAGGTCGTATCATGCCATTCGTTCAAACGCTTTCGGCGCGGGCGGCAAGGCGTCGAACGAAAACGGCTTTTATCTCGGTCTGAGCGTCCTGCCTTTCAACGGCTGGAAAATCGCCGCCCGCTTCGATTCCTATTCCTTTCCGTGGATGCGCTACGGCACGGATGCGCCTTCGTCGGGCATCGACGGTTGCGTACAGGTAAATTACACGCCCAGCGTCAATTTCGACACATACTTGAGATTCGGATACGACAGAACGCTGAAAAACACGAGCGGCGAAGACGAATCGACTGTCCGGCAGCATACGGTGGCGCGAACGCACATTCTCCTGCACTCGAAATACAATCTTTCGCCCGGCTTGAGCATGAGCGGCAGAATAGCGGTCAGGCTTTTCGATTCCGAACACGGAGGCCGCGAAAAAGGACACCTTATATATTGCGACGCAAAATACAAGCCGCCGCGCGCGCCGCTCGAATTTTCGCTGCGATACGCTCTCTTCTCGACCGATTCGTGGAACACGCGCATTTATGCATACGAATCCGACATATTATACGCCTTTTCCGTTCCCGCCCATTACGGCAGCGGATGCCGCTATTATCTGAACGTCAAGTGCCGGATTCTCGAATCCCTGCAATTGTGGTTTCGAGTGGCGCAAACCTTCTATTTCGACGCAACGGAAGCCGGCAGCGGTCTGAACGCCGTTGAGGGCAACAAACAAACAGACCTCAAACTGCAACTTCAATTCAAATTCTGAATACACCCTATACCCTGCAATTCGTAATTACCAGCGCTTTCTTTAACTTTGCGGCGTTGTTTCGCGTCACGCATCCGTTCGGCGTTCAGCGGGATTTAGGATGATGATTTAGGATTAGTCCAAATGAATTTGCACGCATGATTAAAATTAATATCCGTCAATATGAAAAAAACATTGTACAACATGGATTTCGGGCGACTTTTGTTATTGTCGCTCATCGTTTGCGCCGCACAGGGCGCGAACGCTCGCAGAGAGGCGAAAAACCTCTTGGGCATAAGCTACTTTCGCGGTTGGAACGATTATTCCGCGAATGGCATGTATTCAGGCGCTCTGACTACTGTGCAAAAGTATGACGGCGGCATTACCCACCGCATAGAAATCGAATACGCCCGCGCAATAGGACGAAATTTTGAGGTTCGCACCGGAGTGTCCGCTGCCGGTGCCTATTTCGGCATAACGTCGCACTATTTCCCGGGACAATCGACCTACTATTCCGACGATGTGCTGTTTGTTTTTTCCATCCCCGCTCATCTCAAATACTGTTTTCTGAAATATCTGTTCGTCGAAGCAGGACCCGACCTGAACTTTCACCCGAGCATGGGCTACAAGAGGGGCTGGGGACTGAGCGGGTGCGCCGGCGCAGAATATGCGTTTCCATGGGGAATGAAATTTTCCGTGTGTGTTTTAGCTCAGCAAAACTGGCTCAATCTGGGCACATCCGAACACGTCGAAAATGGATACACGCTCGGAAAAGACACCCTCTCACAAATCGGACTCAAAATCGGTATCGGATATAGATTCTGATATGGGGTATAGGGTATAGGGTGCTTCGCCTGACGGGAGGGAAAACGGCAATAGAATTCCTCCTTTCAGGCGAAGCACCCTATACCCTATACCCTATACCCTATACCATTTGTTTTCCTCACCGATCGGGAACTCCGGAATTATGCCGACATCCCGTGAAACAATGATGAAAAACATATTTTAATTCTCGAAGCCTAGACGAAGCTCAAGCGAAGCTCAAGCGAAGCTCAAGCGAAGCTAAGACGACAACATTTGCACTCACAGCGTATTATAGTCGGAAGGGCGAACAATACAAAGCGGATCACATTGGAACACCGCTGATTGCAAAACCGGAAATCATAATCCGAAATATCCGGATCATGCCGAAAAACATGTACGCCTCAAGAGAATTTTTCCGCCAAACCGATGTTTCCCGAAAATATAACCCTCAAAATTCTTCTTCGGACACGTTAATTTCAGAGTTGCCTACCTGTAAAATCCATCTGCATGACAGGAAAACAGTCAATATTTCTATGGAAAGCGTGCCATTTGTTTTCCTCACGGGTCAGGAACTCTGAA
>JAITHX010000096.1 GCA_031279735.1 Prevotellaceae bacterium | reverse complement strand
CGGAGCCGACTTCGGCAGCCTCTATAGCTTTTCCAGTTCGGACTCATTAGGAATTGTCACGAAATAACTTGACTTTTCACCGTCGTGTTGCGGTTTCTCACCGCAGAGGGCGCAAGGGCTTTGCAAAGGACGCGAAGCCGTTGCGCCCTCTGCGAAGCCCTTGCGCCCTTTGCGGTAAAAAAACACCGCTATGCGGTGAAAAAAACCGTCAATTTATCTCGTAACACTTACAGGTTGTTGGATAATGAAAGAACAGAACTTTCAATGGGTGCATTTCAGATTAAAAATTTTTCATACATTCGCCGGCGTAAAAATGATCACAGACATGAATGAAAAAAACGAGATAAAAGATGTATCAAAAGTTTACAATTATTGGCTGACTTCTTCCGACAGCGATTATGCGGTAATGCTTACGCTGTATCAATCTAAAAGTTACAGCTGGGCGCTTTTTCTCGGACACATCGCAATAGAAAAATTGATAAAAGCATGGTTTGTAAAAAACAACGGTAAACATCCCCCTTTTACGTTTGCTGGCAAACAAAGGCGGACTGGAAATATCCGATGACATGGCTTTAGAATGGATAGAAAAAATAAAAAATATTCAATTATGGATAAAAAGGATGCTATAGAAACAGCGCAGCAATATGTTTACGAGGTGGGAGCTAAATATCCGCTGACAAGGGCATTGGTTTTCGGATCATTTGCAAAAGGCACATCGCATGAAGACAGTGATATTGACGTTGCTGTGGTAATAAAAGAATCGGACAACATCTTCGACACACAGGTCGATTTGATGCACATGCGGCGTAACGATAATTTGCGGATAGAACCGCACGCTTTTCGTGAAGATGATTTTGATACCGACAATCCGCTTGTCCATGAAATATTGCAAACAGGCGTCGCTTTGAAAATCATGGCATAACATTAGGCAATTACGAATTACGACAAATCAATTACGAATTACGAATTACGAATTACGACCGACTTCGGACGTGTCAATTACGAATTACGAATTACGAATTACGACCGACTTCGGCTGCATGTCCGAAGCCGGTCGTAATTCGTAATTCGTAATTCGTAATTGATTTGTCGTAATTCGTAATTCGTAATTGCCAAAGAGCCTAAGAGCCGGATGGCAATTCATAATTCATAATTCATAATTCATAATTAATTGCGTGTTGTCGGGATTTTCACCGTGTAGGTTTTCGACGAGGACAGTTTCGTGTCGATTATCCACGGGTTGAACATTCGCAGGAGTTTATAGTTGGTGTTGTGGGTTTCCGCGAAGCTGATCCAGTTCACCGGGCCTGTGACTTCCATTTCAATGTACTTTAGGGGCTGGAAATCGTTTTTCGGGACATAGAAGCCGTAGGTTTCGGGATTCTGCATTATTATCTTGTAGGCTACCGCCCGATAAACGTAGCGCGCAGTCTCGACGTTGAGATGCAAGTCGTAGTAGCTGTTCTGCTTCTGGGTGGCGATCTGTCCGGCGATGTGCCCCATTCCGACATTGTAGGCGGCGGCAGCCATAGTCCAGCTGCCGAACTTGTCGCGGGCGTTTTTCAGATACTGGCAGGCGGCTCGCGTCGCCTTTTCCAGATTGTAGCGCTCGTCAACTTCGGAGGTCACATGCAGTCCGAAATCTCTTGCGGTGCCGGCGAGAAACTGCCAGAATCCCGCCGCTTTGGACGGAGAAACCAGATTCTGAAGATTGCTTTCGGCAATGCACAAATACTTGAGGTCGTCCGGCGCCTCACATTCCTTCAGCAGATTTTCGATGATTTCGAGGTATCTCCCGGAAAGCTGCATAGTGTAGATCATCGACGAATGCCAATAACTCAAACTGTTCATTTCCCTGCGCAGGGATTCGCGAACGTCGAAGCATTCCATCGGAACCAGTTCGCCGCAAAATGTGACTACCGCCGGTATGGGCGGAGGACTCATGTTCTGTTGCAGCGTCGGGCTTTGCAGAAAGTTTACGCTCCGCTGAGCGCACGATGACGACGATAAGGTCAAAAAACAAAAGCACAATAGTATAATCCTGTACGTAATTGCAAATAATCTCTTCATTTAAAATTAAAATTTCGCAAAGATAATTATTATAGTTATACAATGGTATAGCTATCGTATGAATTTTTTGTTCTAATTTTGCGTCGTATTTGTGGTTTGGTTATTAATTCGAATGTTTAATTAAAAATACTTTATTATATGAGAAAAATACTGAAAATTACCGGTATATCTCTGGGATGCCTGCTGTTGGCGATAATCTTGACGCTGGTTCTGGCTCCTCTGCTTTTTAAGGACAAACTTGTGGGCGCAGCAAAAGACCTTGCCAACAAGAACCTTAACGCTACGGTCGATTTTCGGGACGCCGACATTTCACTCTTCAGGCATTTCCCGAAAATCTCCGTCGCCATGACCGACCTTAGCGTCGTTTCGAGAAACGACACTCTGTTTTCGGTTGCTTCGTTCGGCGCCGGAATAAATGTCGTGTCGTATATCAAAAGCGGGAATATCGACTTGCAAGTCATCGACCTGCAATCGCCGAAGATCAACGCGAAGGTGTTCGAGGACGGCTCGGCAAACTGGGACATAACGAAGCCCGACGAAGCGCAGAAAACCGCCGCCGACAAGACTTCGGAGTTTAAGGTCTCGATCGAAGAGTTCAGAATAAGGGACGGCGTCCTGATGTACGAAGACCTTAAGGATAAAACTCTGGCTCTGGTTCGGGATATAGACCTGAGCCTGAAGGGCGACTTGTCGAACGAGTTCACCTCGCTGGATATCGATGCCGCGCTGAACGATGTCAATCTCTTCGCTTCGGGAATGATGCTGATGTCGGGGTTCGACATTTCACTGCTCGGCAAAGTCGATGCCGACATGAACAAAATGCTCTTTACGCTGAAGGGCTTCGACATAAATTTGAATCGCCTTGCTCTTCTCGCCGACGGAACGGTGAAGATGGAGGAGAACGACGATTTGAACATCAATCTGACTTATGCCGCCAAGGTGGCTTCGCTGAAAACTCTGCTGGGTCTGATTCCCGAAGGAATGTTGCCCGACGCGAAAAATCTGGACACGAAAGGCTCCATGTCGCTGAACGGAAAGGTGGCGGGAATATACGGCGCCAAGTCCATGCCTGTTGTCGCCGGCGAGCTGAAGGTGGAAAACGGATACCTCAAGTATGCCGGACTGCCAAAGTCGATCGACAATATCCGCATCGACACCAAACTGCTCTTCGACGCCAACAACGACGCCAACACGACCATCGACGTGAACCGCTTCCATTTCGAGGCGGGAGGCAATCCCTTCGACATCTCCACGAATATCAGAACGCCGATGACCGACGCCAACATCAAGGCGCTGATGAAGGGCAAGCTGGACTTCGCCTCGCTGAAGGACGCCCTGCCTCTGGAAGGAATAGACCTGAAAGGCTCGCTGACCGCCAACGTGGACTTCGCCGGACGAATGTCGCACATAGAAAAGGCGCAGTACGACAAATTGAATCTATCGGGCAACGTCGCCCTCCAAAACTTCAGAGCCGTGACCGCCGACCTCCCTCTGCCCATAGACATCTCGGACGCCGGACTTGAATTTACACCCAAATATGTAAACCTGACCCGCTTCGACGCGAAAATAGGCGAAAGCGACCTCAAAGCCTCCGGCCGACTCGAAAACTTCCTGAACTATGCTCTGAAGGACGAGGTGCTGAAAGGAAATTTGCAGCTGTCGTCGAATTACTTGAACTGCAATCAGCTGATGGCCTCGAACGCCGATGCCGCCGCCGCCAAAACGGATACGGCTGTACTCTCGGTGGTGGTTCTGCCCGCAAACGTGGATTTCTCCATAAATGCCTCCATAGCAAAACTGCTCTACGACAACCTGACGCTGAACAGCGCCAAGGGTACCATGCTGATTAAAGACCATACCCTGAACATCGACAATCTGTCGGCTGATTTCGCGGGAGGCAAAATACATCTCGACGGAAAGTATCACGCCGAAAACCTCTCGTCCGCTCTAACCAATATGGACGTCAAGATACAGAACATCCGCGTGCGCGAACTCGCAAACTCGTTCGAATCCTTCGGAAAGCTGCTGCCCATACTGAGCGACCTCGACGGCAAAGTGTCGTTCAACATGAACTTTTCCGACAATCTCGACAAAAACATGAACCCCGTGCTTGCCGCACTCACCGCCGTGGGCAGCATCAAAGCCGACAGTCTGAAATTCCTCAATCAGGAAGTGCTCGACAAAATCACTTCCCTGACCGGCATGAAGGAAAAATCGAACATGCTCAAGAATATCAACGCTTCCTTCTCCGTTACCAACGGCAAGGTCGGCATCACGCCCTTCGCCACCTCCATAGGCGGAATAAACCTCATGGCGGGAGGCGAATACGGCCTCGACGAATCACTGAATCTCCAAGTGGATTTCAAACTCCCCACCGGACAGCTCGGCAATCTGGCAAGCGGCGTGCTTTCGCAGATAGGAATAAAAGGCGATGCAGTGAACACAAGCACCCTGAACTTGGGTCTCGCCATCGGCGGCACCAGAAAAAAACCCACCTTCACCCCCACTAAAGCCAAGTATTTCGGCGATTCCCCCTCCGCCCAGCAGAACGTCTCGGATCAGGCAAAACAAATGCTCGAAGACAAAAAACAGGAAATACAAAACAAAGTGGAGGATAAACTCAAGGACGAAGTGCAAAAGCAAAAGGACGACGCCATAAATAAAATAAAGGATATGTTTAAGCGTCCGTAAGCGAGTGGTTAGTGGTTAGTGGTTAGTGGTTAGTGCCTACCGGCTCAGTGTCTCCGTTTCACTCCACCCGTCCGGAAGGCATTAACCGCTAACCGCTATACTTCCGTCGCGTTAAAATCGTGAGTTGAAAATAGAAAACGCGGCATGGAGACGCGGCATGGCGTGTCCCCGCGGCGGCTTCGGTTTGGTCGATTTCTGTCGATTTCTGTCGACCGAAATCGACAGAAATCGACAGAACCGAAGACGCGCCTGCCCGCTGTACTTCCGTCGCGCTAAAATCGCGAGTTGAAAGTAGAAAATGCAGCATGGAGCCGCAGCATGGCGTGTCCCTGCGGCGGCTTCGGTTCGGTCGGTTTCTGTCGATTTCGGTCGACCGAAATCGACCGAAATCGATAGAACCGAAGCCGCCGCGAAGACGCGCCTGCCCGCTGTACTTCCGTCGCGTTAAAATCGCGAGTTGAAAATAGAAAACGCGGCATGGAGACGCAGCATGCCGCGTCTCCATTTTTCTACTTTAACACGACAGAAGTATAACTCGTGTTGCGCAGTTCGGAAACTTCGAGTTCTTCTCCTAAGTTTATGTATCCTTCCCCGAAGTTTTCGGGGATGTCCCCGAAGTTTCCGTATTCGTCCCCGAAACTTTCGGGGATATCCCCGAAGTTTCCGTATTCGTCCCCGAAATTTTCGGGGATATTTCCGAAGTTTCCGGATTCGTCCCCGAAATTTTCGTATTCGTCCCCGAAATTTCAGAACTCCGGTTGTGGGAGATACTTTACGTCTAATATATACTACTTTATAAAAAGCATATCGCAAAGTGATACTGTCG
>JAITHX010000164.1 GCA_031279735.1 Prevotellaceae bacterium | reverse complement strand
GGGCTTTGCAAAGGACGCGAAGCCTTTGCGCCCTCTGCGAAGCCCTTGCGCCCTTTGCGGTAAAAAAACACCGCTATGCGGTGAAAAAACCGTCAATTTATCTCGTAACACTTACTAAGCGGCTCAGTGTCTCCGTCTTTCTCCGCCCGTCCGGCAGGCACTAACCACTAACCACTAATCACTAACCACTAACCTACGAACGGCACAGATTTTGCATACTAATACCCTTATTTAACTAAATTGTGATATATAAGGAAGAAATGAAGCAACTGCTGGCTGTTTTAATATTGATTCTCATTCCCGTAGGGGGGTTCGCGCGGAGAAGCGCCGTCCTCTCGGATTCATCGACGAACGACGGAGATACGGCGTTCGTAAAAAGAATAGATATCAACATCGACAAATTTTTCAGACACGACTATATACGGCTCGACACGGCGTATGACAAAAAGGCAGTGACTAAAAGTCTGCGCAAAATTCCCGACTGCAAGCGCTGGGTTTTCGGCATTGGCGGCGGACCGTCATTTCGCATAGTTCAGGATCCTGTCACTCTTCCCAAAGATATGCTTTCGTACAGAAGGGGACTCAAACTCGGCAAGAGCTTCGTTACCGACGCCACGTTTTTCATGTCGCCGAACGTCGGGGTGGGGTTGAGATACGAATATTTCGATCTGCGCAACAAATCCGGCTTTCTCTATTATATCTCTTCCGACGAAAACATCTGCTTCGGTTCGCGCAGCGACGAGATATTCATCCATTTCTTCGGTCCTATGATTTCACTCAGGTCTATACCCCGAAACAACAAGCTCTATGTCTCGTGCGACCTGGTGCTGGGCTATTCGATCTACGACAACAAAATCGACTTCAACGGCGCAGGATACGAACTCAACGAAAAAAACTTCGGTTTCGCATCTTCCGTGTGCGCCGACTTCCTTCTGTCGAAAGACTTTTCGGCAGGCGTCGCGCTGAGAATATCCGCCGCCTCGTTCAAAAACTCCAAACTCCCGCAAGGCGACATGATTAAACTTAACGAAAATATTGCCGAAAACTTCTCGAGAGTTTCACTTGCCCTTATATTTAAAACCTTACGATAGGGTGCATTTCAAATTGTGCGGTTCTTCACCGCATCGCGGTGTTTTTTTACCGCAAGGGGCGCAGAGGCTTCGCAGAGGGCGCAAAAGCTTCGCGTCCTTTGCGAAGCCTTTGCGCAAGGTCGCCGAAGGATGCGGGTCAAGCCCTCAAGACCCGTAACCGCGCACCCCCTTCGCAAAGGACGCGAAGCCCTTGCGTTCTCTGCGAAGCCTCTGCGCCCTTAGCGTTTATAAAAAACACCGCAACGCGGTGAAAGCAGGGAGGAAGATTTTAAGACTTGCCCCCGTATTTTGGACACCCCGCCCTATACCCAATACCCTACAACAAAAAAAAACGTTTCATTCACATGAAACGTTTCAAATTTATAATGGTAAAAAGTGAGAGTACCTATCTGAAATCCGCTGCAAAGGTATTAAGATTTTCCATTGTTAAAACATCCCGTGCAATCGAATTTAACTATTTTTCACATATAGCTGTGTCTTTTTTCGTTAAATTACATGTTCGGGGGAAATATTGCATGTTTTTTAACACTATTTTATCATTTTCGGGGACTGTTTCGGGCTGTTTTTATCGACGGATTTCAGGAAACGGAGTATTTTATTCCGTTATTCCGCAAAAAATCGAGCATTTCCTGCTGTATTCCTATCCTGTATTTGCGCGAAAACAGGTCGAGCGAAAAGTTCTTTTCATTGTCGATAAAACGGATTCGGAGTTCTATCTTGCCCGGACTCTTTCTGACTGCTGCCATTATCTCCTCCGCAAATTCCGGCGACACATCGCCTACGGGAATATCTGCGGTGATTCTTTTCAGGTTTTCCCGCGCATTGCCGAGCAGGGTGATCTGTTTGATTTTCGGTTCCAGTTCGCCGGAATTTTCGGTGCTGTAGCTGAATTTCTCCTGCACGGTGGCTTTCATCAGCAGGAAGTAGCCCGGCGTCATGAACTGCAGGAACGATTCGTAGTCCTTGCCGAAGAAACGAAACTCGTATGTTCCCGTATAATCTTCGAGGATAATTGCGCCCCAAGGTTTTCCGTTCTTGCTCGTTCCGCTTTTGACTGAACTCACGAGTCCCCCCATAGTGAAATCGCGTCCTTTCAGGGCGGCGAGGTTTTCGAGGTCGGCTATGGTTCGCGAGACCATGTTTTCCATCTCGAATTTATAGTCGTCGAGAGGATGCGCGGAGAGAAACATGCCCGTCAGTTCCCTTTCGCGGTTGAGTATTTCGAGTTTCGACCATGATTCCGTTTGCGGGATTTCGGGACGCGAGACTCCTACGGCGTTGTCGCCGAAGAAGAGCGAATGTTTATTCATCATTTTGTCGGCTTGCACCTTGCTTCCGTATCGAATCAGCACTTCGAGCAGCGATTCGCCCTTCGCGTTGAGGGCGGCAAACTGTTCGCGTCGGATATTGAGATTGTCGAAGGCTCCGGCCATGGCGAGCGATTCGATACTTCTTTTGTTGACTGAAGCGAGATCGACCCGTTCCGCGAAATCGAAAATATCGACGAACAGACGCTTTTTGCGTTCAACGATTATGTTTTCCACCGCCGCGGCGCCTACGTTCTTGATGGCGCCCAGTCCGAAGCGAATGTCGCCGGCGGCGTTCACGGTGAATTTTCTGTAACTCTCGTTGATGTCCGGTCCCATAACGTTGATTCCCATGCGGCGACATTCGTCCATCGACTTGGTGATGTCGGTGATGTTCGACAGGTTGCGGCTCAGCACCGCCGCCATGTATTCCGCCGGATAATGCGCTTTGAGGTAGGCGGTTTGATAGGCGACGAACGAATAGCAGGTCGAGTGCGATTTGTTGAAGGCATATTCGGCGAAAGCCTCCCAGTCGGTCCATATCTTTTCGAGTTTTTTTTCGTCGTATCCGTTGGCGGCGCCGCCCGAAAGGAATTTTTCCTTCATCTTGTCCATTTCGGCGCGTTTCTTTTTTCCCATAGCCTTGCGCAGCGAATCGGCTTCGCCCTTGGTGAAGTTTGCCAGCGACTGCGAGAGAAGCATCACCTGCTCCTGATAGACAGTGATGCCGTAGGTGTCGGAAAGATATTCGGACTGTTGGGGGATGTCGTAAACTATTTCCCTGCGACCGTGCTTGCGGGCGATGAAGTCGGGAATATACTCCATAGGGCCGGGGCGATAGAGGGCGTTCATCGCGATAAGGTCTTCGAACATGTTGGGTTTAAGCTGCCGGAGCCATTTGCGCATTCCGTCGGATTCGAACTGGAAAGTGGCGATGGTATCGCCTCGGCTGAAGAGTTCGTAGGTTTTTTTGTCGTCGAGCGGAATGGCGCTGATGTCTATTTCCTTTCCGTGTCTCAGCTTTATGTTTTCCAGCGCCTCCTTGATGATAGAGAGGGTTTTGAGACCGAGGAAGTCCATTTTCAGCAGTCCCACGTCCTCGACTTCGGTGCCTTCGTACTGGGTTACGAGAATTTCCTCGTTCGTGTCCTTGTCCTTCGAGATACACAGGGGGACATACTCTTTGAGGTCGTCGCGCCCGATGATTATTCCGCAGGCGTGAACTCCGGTGTTGCGAATCGAGCCTTCGAGTATTTTGGCGTATTTGAGCGTATTCTTCACCAGAGCGTTGTTCGAGCCGAGTTCCCGTTCCAGTTCGGGGACTTCGGCGAACGCCTTTTCGAGGTTTACCTTCGCGCCTTCGGGCACGAGTTTCGCCAGTCGGTCGGCTTCGGAGAGAGGGAGTTCCTGAACGCGGGCAACGTCCCTTATCGCCGATTTGGCAGCCATGGTGCCGAAGGTCACGATGTGGGCAACCTTTTCCTTGCCGTACTTCTGCTCTACGTATTTAAGCACCTCGTAACGTCCGTCGTCGTCGAAGTCGATGTCTATATCGGGCATGGAGACGCGGTCGGGATTGAGAAAACGTTCGAACAGAAGTTTGTACTTTATAGGGTCGAGGTCGGTAATTCCCAGACAGTAGGCAACCACCGAGCCGGCGGCCGAACCTCGTCCAGGGCCGACGGAAACGCCCATTTTTCTGGCTTCGGCGATAAAGTCCTGAACAATGAGAAAGTATCCCGGAAAGCCCATGCCCTTTATGGTTGCGAGTTCAAACTCCATCCGTTCGGTTATCTCGTCGGTTATCTCGCTGTAGCGTCGTTTGGCGCCCTCGTAGCTGAGATAACGGAGATAATCGTCGTTGTCGTCAAATTCGGGAGGGATAGGGAAGTCGGGCATTATCGCTTTGCTGGCTATGCTGTAGGTTTCTATTTTCGCGGCTATTTCGAGAGTGTTTTCGAGAGCTTCGCGGTGGTCGTGGAAGAGACGCGCCATTTCGCGGCGGGTTTTCATCCATTCCTGCTTGGTGTATCTCATTCTGTCGGTGTCGTCGAGTTTGGCGCCCGTACTGATACAGATAAGCCGGTCGTGAGCCTCGGCATCGTCGGCATTGACGAAATGCACGTCGTTGGTGGCTATAAGTTTTATGCCGAGTTTTTTCGACAGCGCCACGAGTCCCTTGTTGGCGATTTCCTGCTGTTGCGTCACGCCGACGGTGTAGGGATCGTCGGTGATGTGACGCTGGAGTTCGAGATAGAAATCGTCGCCGAAATGCTCCTTAAATTCGAGAGCCACCCTTTCGGCTTCATCCATTCGTCCGGCGCGAATCAGTTTGGGTATCTCTCCGCCTATGCAAGCCGACGAAACTATCAGTCCCTCCTTGTAACGAAACAGAATTTCCTTGTCGATGCGCGGACGGGAATAGAATCCTTCGACAAAACCCAGCGAAACGAGTTTCACGAGATTGTGATAGCCCGTTTTGTTCTTCGCCAGGATCAGGAGATGCCGTCCTCCCTGATCGTCCTTTCCGTTTTTGTCGAACCGGCTTGCGCGCGCCACGTAAACCTCGCAGCCTACAATAGGTTTCACCGAAGAGCCAGCCGCCTCCTTGAGAAACTCTTTTACCCCGAACATATTTCCATGGTCGGTTATTGCCAGCGCGGGCTGACCGTCGCTTTGAGCCTTTGCGAACAATTTCTTGATGGACGAGGCTCCGTCAAGCAGAGAATACTGCGTATGAACATGCAGATGAACGAATCCGGGAAGCTCTCCCGCGCCGGCGCTATTGCCTGTTGTAATTGTGTCACTATACATTGTCACTAAATTTTGAGGCGTAAAATTACAATAAGAATTAAGAATTAAGAATTAAAAATTAAGAATTGCCTGACGGAAAGTCGGACAATTCATAATTCAACCGGCGTCCGTCAGGTCATTCTTAATTCTTAATTTCAGGGGATGTGTTAGAAATAAAATACCCCTTTCACATCATGTGAAAAGGTTTTTTTGAAAAAAATACCCCTTTCACATCATGTGAAAAGGTTTTTTAAAAAAATTTACCCCTTTCACATCATGTGAAAAGGCTTTTTTGAAAAAAATACCCCTTTCACATCATGTGAAAAGGTTTTTTTGAAAAATTTACCCCTTTCACATCATGTGAAAAGGTTTTTTTAAAAAATTTACCCCTTTCACATCATGTGAAAAGGTTTTTTTGAAAAAAATACCCCTTTCACATCATGTGAAAAGGTTTTTTTAAAAAATTTACCCCTTTCACATCATGTGAAAAGGCTTTTTTGAAAAAAATACCCCTTTCACATCATGTGAAAAGGTTTTTTTGAAAAAAATACCCCTTTCACATCATGTGAAAACCCTTTTTTTTGAGAAGCCGGTTTCACCGGCAGTGAAACCGGGGTGCATTTCAGATTATCCATTCAATTAACAGTTTTGCAGAAAAAATGCGACAGTCCGGTTTGCGAGACTTCCGGAATTCTGAATTTCAGATGCGTTTGCACTGTGTAGGGTGCATTCCAGATTGTCGCTTTTGTCTGAACTGTGATTTTTATGATTTTAGGGATGTCGAATAAATAACTTAGCACACAGATGACACAGATTTTACAGATTTTACAGATTTACGCGGATTCAAATCCGCGTAAATCTGTAAAATCTGTAAAATCTGTGTCATCTG
>JAITHX010000027.1 GCA_031279735.1 Prevotellaceae bacterium | reverse complement strand
CACTCCGACGGATTTGCCCGACGGACGTTATCGGGTGCGCATAGTCACGCAGATTGCGAAAAATCCGAAAAAACCTCTCAGGAGCCTGCACGCTTTCACTTACGAACCGATTCTGACGGCGGTGAATCCTAAACCGCGAAAGCCCGACAAAAAATCCGGCAGCGTTTCATAGTATGGTATAGGGTATAGGGTGCTTCGCCTGACGGGAGAGATTCTATTTCCGTCTTCCCTGCCGGACGGCACCCCATACCCAACACCAAATTCATAATTCCAAAAAAATTGCCCCTGCGCTTGCACATTCAAAAAACAGCACTACCTTTGCACCCGTTTTAAAGAAAATAAATAATGACAACAACAGACACAAACAAAATCAGCAGCAGTTCACATCCGGCAACTGTAAGCACAGAATGGAAAACGGACAAATTCCGCTTCATCGTCAACCCGCGCCTCCTTACAGTCCGTTTCAGACTGGGGAAAATCGCGCATCCGCTGCACGGCATCATCCGTCCGCTGCACGGCATCATCCGTCCGTTCTACGGAATCATCCGTTCATTTCCGGAAACAAAGCGTTCATTTCCGGAAACGAGCCGTTCGCTTCCGAAAACAAAACGTACATTCTCCGGCACTCGGCGCTCGGCACCCGGCATATCCTCTCGTTTTCGCTGCGCAAAACAGCGCATCTGCACTCAAAAGAATTATTAACTGATGTTACGCAGTATGCGGTTTTTAGGGATGTCGAATAAATAACTTATAAGGGATGCAGTTCGGATTTTTAGCACACAGATGACACAGATGACACAGATTTACACGAATCCCAATCCGCGTAAAACTGTCAAATCTGTGTCATCTGTCAAATCTGTGTCATCTGTGTGCTAAAAACCGCACTCTGCGTAACATCAGTTATTAACGCATTATAATAAACAGGCGTGCGCGGAGCGAGGAAAAGGCAATCGTGCCATAAAAATGTATTTCTATACGTAAAAAAGAAAGGGGCTTTTCCGAACGCGGCAAGTCCCTTTCGTTATTATTGACGCCGGCGAAAATAAAATTTTACAATTTGACTAAATAGACATATCTTTGCGGAAAAATTTAAAAACATAACGAATGTCAAAGGTAGTAAAACTCAAAAAAGGACTTAGCATAAGGATGGAAGGAGCGGCCGAAAAGGTGCTGGCGAAGGCTCCCGCGTCTGAGAATTATGCTGTGAAACCATCCGACTACAAGGGACTGGTTCCGCGCCTTTGCGTCAGGCAGGGCGACGCGGTCAAGGCGGGCACCCCCGTCTTTGTCGATAAAAACCGACCGGAAATCCGCTTCGTTTCGCCCGTAAGCGGCACGGTGACAGCAATCAATCGGGGCGAACGGCGAAAGCTGCTCGAAGTGCAAATCAAAGCCGACACTGAACAAATCAGTGAAAAATACGAAATCACCGAATCCACGCTCAAGAGTCGCGACCTGATAGTCGAAACGATGCTGAACGCCGGTTTGTGGCCTATGGTGATACAGCGTCCCTACGGCATAATCGCCAACCCCGCCGACAAACCGAAAGCGATATTCGTTTCAGGTTTCGACACCGCCCCTCCCCTTCTCGACATAGATTTTATGATTTCGGGACAGGAAGAACATTTCAAGAAAGGAATAAACGTGCTGGCGAAACTCACCGACGGAAAAGTTCATCTCGGTCTCAGCGCCGACGACTACGCATCGAAACTCAACAAAATAAAAAACGTTGAGGTAAACATATTCTCCGGCAAGCATCCCGCCGGCAACGTAGGCGTGCAGATACACCACATCGACCCTATCAACAAGGGCGATACGGTATGGACGCTCGACGCCCAGCATGTCGTGACTCTGGGTCGCTTCTTTTCGACCGGCGTTTACGGCGGGGGCAGAGTCATAGCGATATGCGGATCGAAGGTAAAGCGTCCGCAATACCTTCACGCCATCGAGGGCGTCTCGATAAGCGCGTTCGCGGACATGATCGACCACACGGGCAACGTGCGTTACATTAGCGGCAACATTCTTACGGGCGAAAGCATCGGCAGGGACGGCTATCTGGGCTACTACGCCAACCGTCTCACCGTGATACCCGAAGGCGACAACTGCGAATTTCTGGGCTGGGCGATGCCGCGCCTTAAAAAATTCAGCGCGTCGAAGTCCTACTTTTCGTGGCTGATGCCGGGCAGAGAGTATGCGCTCGACACCAATCTGAACGGGGGCGAACGCGCCTTTGTGGTTTCGGGACAGTACGAGAAAGTGCTTCCGATGGACATCTACCCTGTTTATCTGCTGAAAGCCATACTCGCCGAAAACATCGACCGCATGGAACAGCTGGGGATCTACGAACTGATAGAGGAAGATTTGGCGCTGTGCGAGTTCGTCTGCACCTCGAAAATCGAAGTACAGTCCATTCTCCGGCGGGGAATAGAACTGATGATAAAGGAAATGAATTAAACACAAGAAACACTGTAGAACATGAAATTTTTACGCAGCTTTCTCGACAAAATAAAGCCCTCGTTTGAAAAGGAGGGCAAGTATTCCAAACTCTACTCGACTTTCGAAGCCTTTGAATCCTTTCTGTTCGTGCCCAAAACCGTTACGACCCGCGGCACCCACATCCGCGACAGCATAGATTTGAAACGCACCATGTCGGTAGTGGTAGTCGCGCTGATACCCTGCCTGCTGTTCGGCATGTGGAACACCGGCTACTGGCATTATCGCTCGCTCGGCGAAACAAGCGAGTTCTGGACAAACTTCCTGTTCGGCTTCTGTCGGGTGCTGCCGATAATAGCAGTTTCCTACATAGTCGGATTGGGGATAGAGTTCGCCTCCGCTCAGATGCGCGGACACGAGGTGAACGAAGGATTTCTGGTGTCGGGCATACTCATTCCGCTGATCATGCCGGTTGACGTGCCGCTGTGGATGGTTGCGCTGGCAACGGCGTTTGCCGTGATCATAGGCAAAGAGGTTTTCGGGGGAACGGGCATGAACATCTGGAACCCCGCGCTGCTTGCCCGCGCCTTTGTGTTCTTCGCCTATCCGTCGCACATTTCGGGCGACAAGGTATGGATAGCGGGCATGACGGCAGGTCAAAACATAACCGACGGTTTTTCGGGGGCGACCCCTCTGTCTGTTGCAGCGGGCGGCACGGGCGAAACAGCGGCGAACATGACGGTGGAAAGCCTGCGCCAGCAGCTGCCCGACGTCAACGACATGTTCCTCGGTTTCATTCCGGGTTCGATAGGCGAGACCTCGAAGCTGGCAATACTGCTGGGCGCGGCGGTTCTGATATTCACCGGGGTCGGCAGCTGGCGCATAATGCTCGCTTCGGCGCTGGGGTGTCTGGGAATGGGCTGGCTGTGCAACATGCTCGCGGGGAATCCCTACATGGAATTGCCCCCCTACTATCACCTGCTGATGGGCGGATTCGCTTTCGGCGCGGTGTTCATGGCAACGGATCCGGTCACGGCGTCCCAGACCGGCACGGGAAAATGGATCTACGGCGCGCTGTTCGGCATCCTTGTGGTGCTTATCCGCATATTCAATCCGGCATACCCCGAAGGAGTGATGCTGGTGATACTGCTTATGAATACCTTCGCCCCGCTGATAGACCACTACGTAGTGGACGCGAACATCAGGCGGAGACTGAAGCGAGTCAAAACAAGCGTTTGAACATAAACAAAATACATAGCGATTATGAACACAAGCAACAATTCCTATACGGTAATATATTCGGCGGTGCTGGTGATTGTGGTTGCCGCGCTACTTGCGTTTACTGCAAACACATTGAAAACCCGACAGGACAAGAACAGGGAAATCGAAAAGAAAATGAATATCCTGTGGTCGGCGGGCAAGGCGCTCGACATAGAGGGCAAGGACAAAAACAGCTACATCGAGAGCGAATACGCGAAATATATCGTCAATTCGTTTCTGGTAACATCGAAGGGCGAAAAGGTTGCAGGCGACGCCTTCAGCGCCAACATTAAAAACGAACTGTCGAAATCCGTCGCCGAGAGACGGCTGCCCGTTTTCGTGTGCAACGACAACGGCGTAGATCTCTACATTCTTCCGGTCCGCGGAAAGGGACTGTGGGGCGCAATATGGGGCTACGTGTCCCTGCAAAGCGATTTCAACACCATTTTCGGAACCACGTTCGACCACGCGAGCGAGACCCCCGGACTTGGAGCGGAAATAGCCACCCTCGCCTTTCAGAAGCAGTTTAAGGACAAAAAAATATTCGACGGCAAGAAATTCGTCTCCGTCGAAGTCGTAAAGAACGGCAGCGTCCCCCTCACCGAACACAGCGTTGACGGCATTTCCGGCGGCACCATAACGAGCAAGGCTCTCGGAAAACTTCTGTTCACCTGTCTGTCGGACTATCAGTCGTACTTCTCCCGCGAAAAGGAGATGAAGGAGGAAGCCGAACGCGCCGCGAAGGAAGCCGAAGAACGCGCCATACGCGAAGCTCTCGAAGCCGAAGAAAAAGCCCGCCTCGAAGCCGAGGAAAAGGCGAGAAAGGAAGCAGCGCGACGCAGAGCCTTGCGCGAACAGGCAGCCGCAACAGCCACGGAAACACAAAACGATTGACAATAAAAACGATAAAGATATGAGCCAAAAAGAACCTTTGTTTTCAGCGAAAAACGTAAAACTGTTCACCGATCCCTTCAACGGCGGCAACCCGATTACGGTGCTGGTGCTGGGAATATGCTCGGCGCTGGCGGTAACGGTAAAGCTGCAGCCCGCCGTCGTAATGAGCTTGTCGGTTATAATCGTAGCGGGTCTTGCGAGTTTAATCGTGTCGCTGCTGCGCAACACTATACCGAACCGAATCCGCATCATCGTGCAGCTGGTGGTGGTGGCGACCCTCGTGATTCTGGTGGATCAAATACTGAAAGCCTTCGCCTACGAAGTCAGCAAGCAGCTGTCGGTGTTCGTGGGGCTGATAATAACCAATTGCATAATCATGGGGCGCATCGAGGCGTTCGCATTGGGCAACAAACCCATTCCCTCGCTTATCGACGGTTTGGGCAACGGCGCCGCCTACGGAATGATACTGGTGGCGGTGGCGTTCATGCGCGAACTGTTCGGCGCGGGCACCCTGTTCGGCTACCGCATCATACCCGACGCATGGTATCTCAAAAACGGAGGATTCTACGAGAATAACGGTCTGATAATCCTTCCGCCCATGGCACTCATCCTGCTCGGCGCGATAATCTGGGCGCACAGGGTCATAAACAAATCGCTGCACGAAAAATAAAACGAACGGAAACATCATAATCAGCAAATCATGGAAAATACAATCAGCATATTCGTAAAGTCAATCTTCGTTGACAACATGATATTCGCCTATTTTTTGGGCATGTGTTCCTATCTGGCGGTATCCAAAAGCGTCAAAACGGCAATGGGGTTGGGTCTTGCGGTAATCTTCGTGATAACGATTACGGTTCCCGTCAACTATTTCCTGAACAAATA
>JAITHX010000230.1 GCA_031279735.1 Prevotellaceae bacterium | reverse complement strand
TTCCGCTGCGGGTTTGAATTTCTTAAGTTCCACGAGCACTATCTCCATTCCCTCCAGAACCTTGTCGGGGTTGCCGCGCTCCGCCATTTGAAAGTGATGATAGTATTTATCCGTTTTGTGATCGAAATTCGTATTGAGGATGCCAAGTCCGTAAACCGCTTTCAGTTCCAAATATTCGCCTGCATTGTGCAGCTGACGCGAATAGGCTTTGGCGGTGTTGTAGAGCATGCGGTTTTCGAACCTCGTGTTCCACACCATTTGCATTTCAACAAGAAACTGTTGTCCATGATTGTCCTTGCAGCGCACATCGACAACGGTTCTTTTTCCCTTCGGATTGAATGGTAATACTTCCGAAGGCAGGTATTCCACACTTTCTATCTTCTGCTCCTTCTTCAGCGGAATGAGCGCGTTGAGAAGACTGACGAGCAGTTTGGGGTGTTCTCCGAATATCCGTTTGAACACCACATCGTTCTTAGGGTCTAAATATTTTGCCATATATACATTATTCTTTACCATTAAGACTGCAAAGATAATGATGAATTATGAATTATTCATTATTCGTAATTACCTTTGACGCCGTTTACAAATAAAGAACAATGCGAAAAAAACTGTTCAGAAAAAAGGATATAGGCGCGATGCTGCGCGAAGCCGGCGCGACCGGCGAATTGAAACGAAGTCTCTCGGTGACTAATCTCGTGACGCTTGGAATAGGCGCGATAGTAGGCACGGGCATTTTTGTAATTACAGGTTCGGCTGCCGCCTCATACGCCGGCCCGGCGCTGACGGTTTCATTTCTTCTGTCGGCTGTCGGCTGCATCCTGACGGCGTTCTGCTATGCCGAATTTGCAGCCATGATTCCCCTATCGGGCAGCGTCTATTCCTACGGCTACACGACGATGGGCGAACTCCTCGCATGGTTTATCGGCTGGGACCTGATACTGGAATACCTCTTTTCGTGTTCCACAGTCGCCGTCGGATGGTCGGGCTACATGCTGAGCCTGCTGGAAAGCATAGGGATTCATATTCCGAAACATATAGCCGGCGCCACATTCATCTATTCCGACGAAACGGGCTGGGCGCTGTCGGGCAGCATCGTAAACTTTCCGGCGCTCTTCATCGTCGCCCTCGTGACCGCGTTTCTCTTCGGCGGCATCCGTCAGTCGGCAATCATCAACAACGTCATAGTAGTGGTCAAAGTAGCGGTCATACTGCTGTTCATCGGATTCGGACTGTGGCATATCGACTCCGCCAACTGGACGCCCTACATTCCCGAAAACACCGGCGAGTTCGGCAAATTCGGATGGAGCGGCATACTGCGCGGAGCCGGCGTAATCTTCTTCGCATACCTCGGATTCGACGCCCTCGCAACCGCCGCGCAGGAATCGCGCAATCCGCGCAGGGACATGCCGAAGGGAATACTCATATCGCTGACGGTCTGCGCCGCACTCTATGTTGCAGTCACCGCCGTGCTAACGGGAATAGTTTCCTACAAGGAGCTGAACGTGTCGGCGCCGCTTGCTCTCGCCGTCGACCGGATACCGAATCTGTCGTGGCTCAGCCCGCTGATAAAACTCGGAGCGATAGCCGGACTTAGTTCCGTGATCCTAGTGATGATGCTCGGACAGACACGAATATACTACGCCATATCGAAGGACGGACTGCTGCCCCCCTTCCTGTCGCGCATACACCCGAAATACAGGACGCCCCACAAAGCCACCATATTCGCCGGCGCGGCAACATGCCTCATCGCCGGAATCTTCCCCATCAACGTGCTCGGCGAACTCGTGTCGATAGGCACCCTGATGGCGTTTGTGATAGTATGCATTTCGGTCGTGGTGCTCCGCAGAACCCGTCCGGAACTGCATCGCCCCTTCAAGACACCTTTCGTCCCCTTCGTCCCCATACTCGGCGCCCTCGTCTGCCTCGCTCAAATGCTCTCGCTCCCGTGGGGCACGTGGGCAAGACTGATCGGCTGGATGATTCTCGGATTCGTCATCTATTTCGCATACGGAATAAAACGAAGCAAACTGAATTAGCATAATGCGGGGAGGGTGCAGGAGGAGTTTTGTCGATTTCGGTCGATTTCGGTCGATTTCGGTCGACCGAAATCGACCGAACCCGACAAACTCCGAAAGTTTCGCAAACCGCATTGCGGCATTTTTCGGAAGTCGGGCGTAGCGGGAGGCTTAGGGAAATAGGTTCTACTGGAAATTGTGTGGAAAAAGTTTGCGTGTTTTTTCACCGCGTTGCGGTGTTTTTGTAACGCAAAGGGCGCAAGGGTTTCGCAAAGGGCGCAAGGGCTTCGCGTCCTTTGCGAAGGGCGTGCGGTTACGGGTCTTGAGGGCTTGACCCGCAGCCTCCGGCGACCTTGCGCAAAGACTTCGCAAAGGACGCGAAGCCTTTGCGCCCTCTGCGAAGCCTCTGCGCCCCTTGCGGTAAAAAACACCGCGACGCAGTGAAAAAACACGCAAAATAAGTGGTTAGTGGTTAGTGGTTAGTGGTTAGTGCCTGTCGGCTCAGTGTCTCCGTCCCACTCCATCCCGTCCGACAGGCATTAACAATTAACCATTAACAATTAACCATTTAATTAGTGGTTAGTGCCTGCCGGCTCACTCCTCCCGTCCGATAGGCATTAACAATTAACCATTTAATTAGTGGTTAGTGCCTGCCGGCTCAGTGTCTCCGTCTCCCTCCACCCGTCCGATAGGCATTAACCATTAACCATTAACAATTAACAATTAATTAGAGTCGATATTTTCCGTCGTCGCTTTCGAGTATTTTCAGATAGCTGAGGTATCGGCTTTCGCTGATTTCGCCTGATTCGAGAGCGTTCTTCACTGCACATTCGGGTTCGTGGGTGTGACTGCACATTCCGAAGCGACATCCCGACGAGACTTTGAATATTTCGGGGAAGAAATGATAAATCTCCGACTTGTCCATGTCTATCAGTCCGAAGCCTTTGATTCCGGGCGAGTCGATGATGAAGCCGCCGCTGGTTTCGAACATTTCGTAGAACGTTGTGGTGTGAGTGCCTTTGTTGTGGGCTTTGGATATTTCGCCCGTCTTCAGGTGCAGATGCGGGGCTATGCGGTTTATGAGCGAGCTTTTTCCCACTCCGGAGTTGCCCGAGAAGAGGATTGTTTTGCCGGGTATTTCGGATTTTATTTTGTCTATGTTCAGGTTTTGGAGAACCGAGACTTCGAGAACGGGGTATCCGGCGCCGGCATACACTTGTTTGAAATGCTGCAATTCGTCGCGCAGGGGCTGGGAGGTCAGCAGGTCGATTTTATTCAGGATGATGCAGGCGGGGATTTTATAGGCTTCGGCGGTTACGAGGAAGCGATCGACAAATTCGTATCGCGTTTCCGGTTCGGTCAGAGTGACAATCAGAAAAACCTTGTCGATATTTGCGGCGAGGATATGAGCCTGTCGCGAGAGATTGGTCGAACGTCGAATGATGTAGTTTTTGCGGGGGTATATTTCGGTGATGCTGCCTTCTCTTTCCGAAACGGGCGTGAAGCTCACCCTGTCGCCCACGGCGATGGGGTTGGTGGTTTTCGAGTTTTTCAGGCGTAACCTGCCTCTTACGGACGCGAGGCGCAGTTTTCCGTCGTCGCCGCGAACCAGGTAGCTGCTTCCGGTATGTTTTACAATCACGCCATCCATGGAGTTTGCCGGAAGAGGGTCAATTGTCCGTTTTCAGTCTTTCCCACACGTTTTTGGCTGCGTTCTGCTCGGATTCCTTTTTCGACAGTCCATTGCCTTTGCCGGCGACTATGCCGTCGATAAGCAGATTCGAGGAGAACACAAACTTGTCGTTCTGTTCGGATTCGAAGGCTACGTTTTGTTTTCGTTTCTGGCCCCATTCCAGCATTTTGCTTTTGAAATCGTATTCGAGGTGTTCCAAATCCTCTTTCAACAGATCGCGGAGCAGGATATTCAGCACGAAACGCCGGGTGTAGAGGTATCCCAGATCGAGATAAACTGCGCCCACCAGGGCTTCCACTACATTGCTCAGTATGTATTTGCCTTCGGTTTCGGCGTTGATGTGCGACACGAGGAATCTGTCGAGACTCAGTTCCCTGCCCACTTTCAGCAGGGAATGTCGGTTGACGATTTTCGAGCGCATTTTGGTCAAGTCGCCTTCTTCGTGAAAAGGATATTTTTTGTAGAGATATTCGGCGACTATGGCGCTCAGCACCGCGTCGCCAAGATATTCGAGACGTTCGTTGTGCTGTTCCGTCCTTTTGTTTCTCACGGCGGAACGATGCGTGAACGCGCACTTATAGTACCCGATATTTTCGGGATACGTATCTATAATTATTTTCAGCTGTTTGCGAAATTCCCTATCCTTGGACAACAAAAAGGTTAGTTTTCGGCGAATTTCGGAAACAGTCACGGCTTCTATATTTTTTTCAGTAATATGGAAGCGTTGTGCCCTCCGAATCCGAACACGTTGTTCAGCGCCACCTTCACTTCCCGCTCCCGGGCGTGATTGAGCGTAAGATTCAGATTGTAGTCTATTTTTTCGTCCTTTTCGTGGAAATTTATCGTGGGCGGGATAGCGTTTTCTCTCATTGCCAGAATACAGGCTATGGCTTCCACCGCTCCGGCGGCTCCGAGAAGGTGTCCCGGCATGGACTTGGTGGAGCTGATGCTCAGTTTGTAGGCATGTTCGCCGAACACCCTCTTCACCGCGTTCAGTTCCGCAACGTCGCCGAGGGGTGTGGAGGTGCCGTGAACGTTGATATAGTCCACTTCTTCCGGCGACACTCCCGCATCTTTCAGCACCGAGTTCATAACTGCTATGGTGCCCAGGCTTTCGGGATGGGGCGCCGTGAGATGATAGGCGTCGCCCGACATTCCGCCGCCGATTATTTCGGCGTATATTTTCGCGCCTCTCGCCTTTGCATGTTCGTATTCTTCGAGTATGAGTCCGCCCGCGCCTTCGCCGATAACGAATCCGTCGCGGTCGCGGTCAAACGGGCGGGAGGCTGTCGCATAGTCGGCGTTGCGGGTCGAGAGCGCTTGGGCGGCGTTGAATCCGCCCACTCCCGCTTCGTTTATTGCCGATTCCGAGCCTCCGACTATCATCACTGCCGCGCGCCCCATGCGCACGAGGTTGAATCCGTCGATAATGGCGTGATTGGAAGAGGCGCAGGCCGAGACGGTCGCGTAGTTGGGACCTCTAAGCCCGTGCCTGATGGAGATGTGCCCCGATGCAATGTCGGAGATCATTTTGGGAACAAAGAAAGGGCTGAACCGCGGAGTGCCGTCTCCCAGCACATAGCCCTTCACTTCATCGAAGAACGTGCGAATGCCCCCGATGCC
>JAITHX010000028.1 GCA_031279735.1 Prevotellaceae bacterium | reverse complement strand
CCGCCTCCGCGTCGGTCGTTACGGTCGCGGTTTTCGCGCGGCGGGCGTTCGCTACGCTCAGGCTCGACATATCCTTCGGGCTTGGGAATCAACACGCGACGGGAGAGACGTAATTTGCCTGTTTTCTCTTCCACTTCAAGCAGTTTGACGTCTAATTCGTCGCCTTCCTTGAGTATTCCGTCCAAAGAATCCAATCGTTTCCAGTCGTATTCCGAGATGTGAAGCAAACCGTCCTTTCCGGGTGCAATTTCGACAAAGGCGCCATAAGCTTGTATCGAACGCACTTTGCCATGGTATATAAGTCCTACTTCGGGTCCGAAAGCAATCATTTTAATACGCTCAATTGCAGCGTTGATAGCTTCCTTTCCGGGAGCAAAAACATCCACAAACCCCTTGTTGTCCTTTTCGGTAATTGTGATAACCGTGCCGGTTACTTTTTGAATTTCCTGAATTATTTTACCTCCCGGTCCTATCACGGTACCGATTGTATCAACAGGAATAACAATCTGTTCGATTCTGGGAACATGCGGTTTGTAATCGGAACGCGGTTCGGGGAGGCATTTCATCATTTCGCTCATAATGTGCAGGCGTCCCTGTTTTGCCTGTTCCAGCGCTTTGCGCAGAACTTCGTATGGCAGTCCGTCAACTTTGATGTCCATTTGAGTTGCAGTGATTCCGTCGAGCGTTCCCGTTACTTTGAAATCCATGTCGCCGAGATGGTCTTCATCGCCAAGAATATCGGAAAGAATAGCATAACGTCCTGTACCCGATTCGGAAATAAGTCCCATTGCAATTCCCGATACCGGTTTTTTGAGTTTTATGCCTGCGTCCATCAAGGCAAGAGTGCCGGCGCAAACTGTTGCCATCGACGATGAACCGTTCGATTCGAGTATGTCGGAGACAACGCGAACAGCATAAGGATTTTCTTCGCCGACGGGTACCATCGGTTTCAGCGCTCGCAAAGCGAGGTTTCCGTGTCCGATTTCGCGGCGTCCTGTGCTGCGTATCGGTCTGGCTTCGCCCGTCGAGAATGGCGGAAAGTTATAGTGCAGAACAAATTGTTCGCTTCCCTGAACCAGAACTTCGTCGATTTGCTTTTCGTCGAGTTTCGTTCCCAGAGTTACCGAGGTAAGCGACTGTGTTTCGCCGCGCGTGAATATCGCCGAGCCGTGAGCGGCGGGCAGATAATCAGCTTCGCACCAAATCGGGCGTATGTCGGTGGTTGTGCGCCCGTCCAAGCGAATACCTTCGTCGAGAATCATGTTGCGCATTGCGCGTTTTTCGACGTCGTGATAGTAACGTGCTACCATCGCGGCTTTTTCTTCGCGTTCTTCTTCGGGAATGGTTTCGATAAATTCTTCTTTCAGGGCGGCGAAAGCGTCGGTGCGTTCATGTTTTCCAACGCCCGATTTCGCAATAGCGTAACATCTGTCGTAACAGAAGGCTTCTACGGCGGCACGCAATTCTTCGTCGTTTTCTTCGTGACAGTATTCACGTTTGACTATTTTGCCGACCGCCTCGCTCAGTTCCAACTGTATGCGACAATGTTTTTTGATTTCTTCGTGGGCAAACTTGATGGCTTCAAGCATGTCGTCTTCGGGAACTTCCTTCATTTCGCCTTCTACCATCATGATGTTGTCGATAGTTGCCGCCACCATTATGTCGATGTCGGCGTTTGCCATTTGCGAGAAGTTGGGATTGATAACGAGCTGATTGTTGATTCGAGCCACGCGCACT
Organism: Prevotellaceae bacterium; assembly: GCA_031279735.1. GTDB lineage: Bacteria > Bacteroidota > Bacteroidia > Bacteroidales > UBA932 > JAIRLF01. The sequence continues at coordinate 864 of JAITHX010000028.1, read as the reverse complement.
TCGGAAATTGGTCCGTTGAAGGGAATATCCGAGACCGCCAGAGCTGCCGACGCCGCAAGTCCAGCGAGCGCGTCGGGCATGATGTCCTTGTCGGCGGATATAAGATTAATGGTTACAAATACTTCCGCATGGAAATTGTCGGGGAACAGCGGGCGCAGCGCTCTGTCGACCAGACGCGAAACGAGAATTTCGTTATCGCTCGGACGCGCCTCCCTTTTCAGGAACCCGCCGGGGAAACGTCCCGATGCGGAATATTTTTCCTTGTATTCAACCTGCAAAGGCATGAAATCCACATCGGGTTTCGCTTCCTTTGCGCATGTTACGGCTGCCAAAAGCATGGTTTTTCCCATCTTTACAACGACAGAGCCGTCGGCTTGCTTAGCCAGTTTGCCGGTTTCAATTTCGATTTCCCGGCTGTCGTTCAGTACGACTGTTTTTTTAACTATATTCATTGTGTTTTTCTTTTTATGCTTACGTGGAAGAATACTTCAAAATGAAAAGAGAAGACAACCCCTTTTGGGTCGCCTTCTCTTCCGCGTCCTATTTTCTAAGATTAAGCGCCTTTATTATTGCTCTGTATCTTTCTATATCAATTCTTTTTAGATAATCGAGCAAACGGCGTCTTTTACCAACCAAACGCAGCAGCGAACGCTCTGTGTTGTGGTCTTTTTTATGCACCTTGAGATGCTCGGTTAAATAATTGATACGGTAGGAAAATAGAGCAACCTGGCTCTCCGGCGAGCCGGTGTCTGTATTAGACTTTCCGTAATCTTTGAAAATTTCCTGCTTTTTTTCCGGCGTTAAATAATTCATTAATAAAAATATTTTATATAATTTTCAGCGGGCAAAGGTAATGCTTTTTTT
>JAITHX010000026.1 GCA_031279735.1 Prevotellaceae bacterium | reverse complement strand
TACGAATCAATTACGAATTACGAATCAATTACGAATTACGAATTACGAATTACGTCCTGTCTCGTCTGTACGTCCGAAGCCGGTCGTAATTCGTAATTCGTAATTCGTAATTCGTAATTCGTAATTGATCCGCACCCCATACCCTAAAAAAAAGTTTTATCTTTGCGGCGTTTTTAATATTTAGATAAAATTAAAGCCGGATGGAAATTAACACTAAGAAATTCTCGACGAGAATAATCGGCGCAAAATTCGCCCAGCCCGACGCGCATGGCGCCATATCCTTGCCCGTTTATCGAAACGCGGCATTCGAATATCCCGATTCCAACAGCATAGCCGCCGCATTTCAGCGCAAGCCCGAAATGCACACCTATTCGCGAATCTCGAACCCGTCGGTTGCCAATCTCGAAGCTAAAATACAGGCAGCTTCGGGCGGAAAGCATGTTTTAGCTCTTGCTTCGGGCATGGCGGCGATTTCAGCCTCGTTCTTCGCTCTCGCATACGCGGGCGCCAATATCGTCTCGTCGCCGCGGCTGTTCGGCAATACTCTGTCGTTCTTCAAATACACGCTCGCGGACTTCGGCGTGGAAACTCGATTCGTCAACGCCGACAATCCCGACGAAATAGCAGCGGCTATCGACGAAAACACCTGCGCCGTGTTTGTGGAAATAATCACCAATCCCTGTCTCGAAATAGCCGACTTGCCCGCAATAGCGTCTGTCGTTCGTCCCAAAGGCGTTCCGCTCGTGGTCGATACCACTCTGACGCCATGGTGCGGATTCGATGCCGCCGCCTGCGGAATAGACATAGAAGTAGTCTCTACCACCAAATACATATCAGGAGGCGCAACGAGCATAGGAGGCGCGATAATAGACCGCGCCACATTCGACGAAACCGCCAGTCGCAAACTCAGCCGCATGCCGCCTCCGCCGGAAGGCAGAACGCGATTCACGCAAAAGCTGCGCGCCGAAATAGGACGGAATCTGGGCGCCTGCATGTCGCCCGACACCGCCTGTCTGCAGTCGCTCGGAATGGAGACCCTGCAAATGCGCTACGAAACCGCTTCGGCTTCGGCATACGCCGTGGCGCGCAGACTGGAAGGCAGGGAAAAGATTCTCGCCGTCAATTATCCCGCGCTCGAAAGCTCGCCCTATAAGAAAATAGCCGACAAACTGTTCTTCGGCTACCCGGGCGCCATGTTCACTCTCTCGCTTCCCGACCGAGCCGCCTGCTTCCGATTCATGGACAGGCTCGAAATATTCCGTCGGGCTACCAATCTGTTCGACAATAAAAGTCTCGTCATCCATCCGGAATCCACCATCTACGGAACCTTCTCTCCCGAAATGAAAAAACTTGCAGGCATAGAACCCGGAGCCATCCGTTTTTCCATAGGACTGGAAGACCCCGACGATCTCGTTGCCGACATAGAAAATGCTTTGTCTTACGTTTGAATATCCAGAAACATGTCCGAAAAAGAACATCACGAATCAGAAATGAAAAGCGCTCTCACCGTCAATCCGGGAGTAGAGCAGCAGCCGGTTGTCAATCCCGAAGCCGTAGCGCGCATAAGGCGAAACCGAAAGAAAGCTCTGTCGGCCGACGAATACGCCGAAGCCATACTGAAAGGCGACATCAGCACGCTGAGCCGCGCCATAACCCTGGTCGAAAGCCGTCTCGACGAACATTTCGCCGTATCGCAGGCAGTCATCGAACGCTGTTTGCCGCACGCCGGAAAATCGGTGAGGATAGGAATAACCGGAGTGCCGGGCGCCGGCAAAAGCACCTTCATCGAAGCCTTCGGCAAACACCTCACCGCTCGCGGACGAAAACTCGCCGTGCTTGCCGTCGATCCCAGCAGCGAACGCTCCAAAGGCAGCATACTCGGCGACAAAACGCGAATGGCGGAACTCGCCTGCGACGATCGCGCCTTTATCCGCCCAAGTCCTTCGGCCGGTTCGCTGGGCGGAGTGGCGCGCAAAACCCGCGAGAGCGTTGTGCTTTGCGAAGCGGCAGGCTTCGACACGGTGCTTGTGGAAACCGTAGGCGTGGGTCAGTCGGAAACTCTCGTCCATTCGATGGTCGATTTCTTTCTGCTGCTTATGATTCCCGGCGCCGGCGACGAGCTGCAGGGCATCAAGCGGGGCATAATGGAAATGGCCGACATGATAGTTATCAACAAAGCCGACGGCAGCAACATCGACAGAGCGATGCAGGCTATGGCGCAGTACCGCAGCGCGATGCATCTCTTCCCCGCGCCTCGCTCCGGCGTGACGCCAAAGGTGCTCGCCGTGTCGTCAACAGAAAAAACCGGACTGGACGAAGTGCGCGAAACCATAGCCGAATACGTGCAGACCGCCCGAAGCAACGGCTTCTTCGACGCCAACCGCCGCAATCAGACGAAATCCGGAATGTACGAAACGATAAACGCCGCCCTTCAAACCCGCTTTTATTCCGACCCGAAAATTCGCGCAATGCTTCCCGAATACGAAACGAAAACTGCCGAAGGACATATCTCCCCCTTCATCGCCGCAAGCGAACTTCTCTCCGAATACTTCAAAGCCAAATAAGCCCCAGACATGTACAGCATCTATCGAAAGGAAATAGTTTCGTTCTTCTCCTCCCTGACCGGCTATATCGCCGTCGCAGTCTTTCTGGCGCTGACGGGCTGGTTCATGTGGATCAATCCGGGAGAATTTAACATTCTCGATTCCGGCTACGCCTCGATAGACACACTGTTCTTCGTCGCGCCATGGGTATTTCTGTTTCTCGTTCCGGCTGTCACCATGCGCAGTTTTGCCGAAGAGCGCAAAACTGGCACTCTCGAACTCCTTTTGACCAAGCCGCTGACGGAATGGCAGCTTGTGGCGGCAAAATATTTCGCCGCCGTAACGCTGGTGCTGCTCTCGCTTGCGCCTTGCGCTACATACTATTTAACAGTATATCTCATCGGCTCTCCCGCAGGCAGCATCGACACGGGAGGCGTTGCGGGTTCGTTCGCCGGACTGTTTCTGCTCGCCTCGGCGTATGCCTCCATCGGCGTTTTTGCCTCGTCGCTAACCGACAGTCAGATAGTAGCCTTCATCGTTTCGGCGGCGCTGTGCTTTTTCTTCTATACCGGTTTCGACGGACTGGCGTCGCTCTCCCTGTTCCGTCCGGTCGATACCTTCATAATGTCGATGGGCATCAACGAACACTACAAATCGTTGAGTCGCGGAGTTATCGACAGCCGCGACATTGTTTATTTCGCCGTCCTTGCCGCCGCTTTCACCGCCGCTGCCCGCCTGAGCCTGCGCAGAATCAGATTTTAAGGGATGTAAATAACTTAGAACACAGATGACGCAGATTCGACAGATTAACGCAGATTCAAAGCCGCGTAAATCTGCGTCATCTGTGTCATCTGTGTGCTAAGTTATTTCTAACACATCCCTAAGAGCGCGGATTCAAAACATTCCTGTCGCAGCATTAAAATATGATAAATTCGGGAACATTTTGAACAGAAAAACGTCTTATAACTAAAGTATATATTTTAGGAAAATGAAAAATTTTGTATTAGTCTGTTTTTTACTCTTCTTACAGGCATGTGCCACGACGGTGCCAAACAGTGATTCGGAGGTAATGCTGACTTCATGGGAATGGAAGCTGAACTCCCTGCTCATCGAAAATATGATGACAAACATACATGATGTCAAGAAAAACTCCACTGTCAAGATCGACTCCGATCTCCAGTTCTTCGGCAGCGGAGGATGCAACCGCTTTTTCGGTCAGGCAAAAATCAGGAGCAACAATAGAATCCGCATGGAAGTACTCGGCATTTCGCAGATGATATGCAACGACATGAATATCGAAACAGCTTACCTCGACGTTCTCGCTCGCGTCGATTCCTACGCAATAGACGCCGGAAGTCTCAAACTGAAACAGGGAAACACGGTGCTTGCCGTATTTGAAGTTCTGCAGAAGTGATTAGCGGTTAGTGGTTAGCGGTTATACTTCTGTCGTGTTAAAATTGCGGGTTCTACTGGGAATTGTGTGGAAAAAGTTTGCGTGTTTTTTCACCGCGTTGCGGTGTTTTTGTAACGCAAAGGGCGCAAGGGCTTCGCAGAGGGCGCAAGGGCTTCGCGTCATTTGCGAAGAGAGCCGGCTGCCGGTCTTGATCCGCAACCTCCAATGACCTTGCGCAAAGGACGCGAAGCCCCTGCGTCCTCTGCGAAGCCTCCGCGCCCCTTGCGGTAAAAAAACACCGCGACGCGGTGAAGAACCGCACGATCCCTTAATAAGGGAATAGTAGAACCACTTGAAAATTCCGCATGAAAGGGCAAAAAACAAAAAAACACGAAGCGCAGTTAGTAATATGGTGGGTTTTTACTAACTGAATTTAGAGAAACACTGTATATTTGCAGCGAAAAAATAAAATTATAAAAGATGGAAAAGATTATCATTCAGCAAAATTCGCACTGGGAAGGTAAGACATATAAGGGTTTGCTGCAAAGATCTGTTATAAACGACTTGCTGCGGAAATTGGAAATGCGGCATATTCAAGTGCTGACAGGTATCAGACGTTGCGGCAAATCGTCTATTTTTCGGCTGTTAATCAACGAGCTAATGAAAGAACACGATCCGAAAACAATTTTGTCGCTCAACATGGACGACCCGATGTTTTATTTTGTTTGGGAAAATCCCGCCGCTTTATATTCCCTCGTAGAAACTGCCGAAAAAATTACAGGCGTGAAGGTTCGGTACCTGTTTTTAGACGAGGTGCAGGTGGTTGCCCGTTGGGAAAATTTTGTAAAAAGCACTTACGACAGCGAAATTTTCAAGAAAATATTTGTTACAGGTTCTAATTCCTCGCTTTTAGATACGGAATATTCAACTTTGCTTTCGGGGCGGTATTTTGTTGATAAAATAAATCCGTACTCGCTCAAAGAATTGTTTGCAAACAGAGGAATAACAGATTATTACAGTTTGATAAAGAATAAAGTCACCGCATTGCAAATTGTTGACGAGTGTTTGGAGTGGGGCTGTTTTCCCGAAAC
>JAITHX010000124.1 GCA_031279735.1 Prevotellaceae bacterium | reverse complement strand
TCCCGACAGCATCATCAGACTTATTTCGTCCATTTTGGCATTGTATTCCACGTCGAGCAGACGTTTTTCGGCGTCCTGAAACGAATTTTGAGCTTCGCGCATGTCTATGCCCGCGAGTTCGCCCAGACGGTAGCGTTCTTCGGCGACTTCGAAATTCTCCATTGCCGTTTTCAGGTTTTGCCTTTCCACTCTCAGCAACTCCAGATTGTTGACGTATGACGAGTATATTTCTCTGAACTTCGCTTCGACGTTCAGCGCGAGTTCGCGCTGCGCGAGTTCGCGGTTGCGTTTGGCGATGCGGGCGTTATGGAGTTCGCGCTTTCTGTTGCCTCCGTCGAAGAGGTTCATGCCGAGGGTGAGTCCGTAGGTCAGTCCGTTGTCGTATGAACGTTTGGTTGCGCCGCCGACGTAGCGGTTGTAGGCGAAGTTGTAGCCCGAATTGAGGCGGAGATAGGGAAGAGTGTTTGCGCGCATGACGGCTATGTCGTGTTCCGATATTTCGATTTGTTTTGCGGCTATCAGCAAGTCGGTGTTCTCGTTGAGGGTTTGCTCCAGCAGTTCCGCGAGAGGGAGTTCCGGCAGGAGGACTATCAGCGAATCGGGCGCGAATCGTTCTTCCGACAGGTTGCCCATCAGGGTTTTCAGTTTTATCTGCGAGGCGAGTATCTCCTGCTTGTGCTTGACGAGGGCGGAACTGTCGGAATTGAAGTCCACCTTTGCCTGCAGGAGTTCGGGACGCGAACGCGAGCCGAGTTCGTAGTTGATGTCCACGATGTAGAGCCGTTCGCGGGAGACGGAGAGTATAAATTCGAGATTCTGCTTGTGCTGTACCTGCTGCACGAGGCGATAGTACTCTGCCACCACGTTCGAGATCAGGGTTTCTATCGCGAGGCGAGTTTTCAGGTCGCCCGCCTCCTTCAGTTCGCGCAGCTGGGCATATTTCGACTGCGCCTTGAATCCGGAGAACAAATCCCACGAGGCGTCCACCGAAGCCGATGCGCCGTTCGCCATGCGGAAATCGGTGGAGGTTTTCACGTTCTCGGAGCTGGTGGAGCCGTAGTTCGACAGTCCTCCGGCATATCGCGCCGCCGCATCGACTGTAGGCAGCAGTCCGGCGTTGGCTTTGGTGTAGTTATTGGCGGCTATTTCGGTCTCGTTCTTCACTATTTGCAGCGCGTAGTTGTTTTCCAGCGCCGTTTGGAGACATTCCTTCAGCGAGAGCTGTTTTTTTTGGGCTTGCGCGGACATCGCGACGAAGAGCAGGACTATGACAAAGAATACGGGGAATACGGAGATCGATTGCAGTTTATTGTGTTTCATGGAGATTTTAAGCGTTATCGTTTTGTTTCACGTTGGTTGAAATGAAGGAATAGATGGCGGGAACGACGTAGAGGGTCATAAAGGTTGCGATGAGCATCCCGCCTATGACCGAAATACCCATTGCCACCCGACTGTTCGAGCCTTCGCCCGAAGCCGTTGCCAGAGGGAGTATGCCGAGTATGGTTGCCGCGCTGGTCATCAGGATCGGACGGAGACGCTGAGCGGAGGCTTCCCTGATGGCGGTGAATTTCTCGTAGCCGCGTTCCTTGTACTGGTTGGCGAACTCCACTATCAGGATGCCGTTCTTGGTGACGAGACCTATCAGCATGATTATGCCTATCTGACTGAATATATTCATCGTCTGGTCGAATATCTTCAGGAACGCCAGCGAGCCGAAGATGGCGAGCGGCACGGTCATCATGATGATGAACGGGTCTTTGAAGCTCTCGAACTGGGCGGCGAGAACCAGAAATATCAGTATCAGCGCCAAGCCGAAAGCGAACATCAGGCTGGAGGAGCTTTCGCGGAAGTCGCGCGATTCGCCCGCCAGAGCCGTGCGGAACGATTCGTCGAGGGTTTCCTTTGCGATGCGGTCCATCTCGTCGATACCCTGACCGATGGTGTATCCCGCCTGCAAGCCGGCGCTTACGGTTGCCGCCACGAAGCGATTGTAGCGATAGAGGGTCGGGGGAGCCGATTCCTCGTGGAAAGTGGTGAAGTTGGCAATCTGTATCATCTGCCCTCTGTCGTTTCTGACGTAGAGCGAACGTATGTCGGCGGGCTGGCTTCTGTTGCTGCGGCGCAGTTTGCCGACTATCTGATACTGTTTGCCGTTGCGATAGAAATAGCCCATTCGCTGTCCGCTCAGCGCGAGCTGGAAAGTCTGCCCTATGTCGCGGGTGCTGACGCCGAGCTGGGTGGCTTTGTCGCGGTTTATTTCTATTTGCAGTTCCGGTTTGGTGAACTTCATGTTGACGTCGGCTTGAGTAAGCACGGGGCTTTGCGACACCTTTTCCATGAACGCCGGCAGCACTTCCCTGAGTTTGTCGAGGTTGGCGGCTTGAAGCACATACTGTACGGGCATCCCTCCGCGAGGGCCTCCGCCGAAGGTGGACTGCTGGGTCACGAAGACGCGCACTCTGGTTTTGGACGCCACGAGAGCCGACACATCGGCGGCTATCTGCTGCTGCGAGCGGGCGCGATCCTTCAGGTCGGGAAGCATGACGTTGATGAATCCGCTGCTGCCGCGCAGGCGGGTTTGCACCGTGACGTTTTCCGGAATAGTGTCCAGCAGCTCTTCGCCCAGAGCGTTCACGAACGCGCTCACGTAGTCGAACGTAGCTCCCTGCTGAGCCACCATGTTCATCGACAGGCGCGATCTGTCCTCGATCGGAGCGAGTTCCGACTTTATCGAGGCGAAGAGGAAATAGATGGCGACGAGCGTCACCGGCATTATGATCCACACTGCCATGCGCTGTGCGAGAAACGCTTCCAGACTGCGACGGTACCAGCGGTTCATTCCCTCGAAAAAAGGTTCGGTGACGGTGTAGAACCAGCTGTTTTTTTCCTTCTTCTTGAGCAGTTTCGTCGCCAGCATCGGGGTCAGCGTAAGCGCCACGAACGAGGAGATGACCACCGCGACCGCCAGCACCACGCTGAACTCGCGAAACAGCTTGCCGGTCATCCCCTCCATGAACACCACCGGCAGAAACACCGAAACCAGAGTGATAGTCGTGGAAATGACGGCGAAATACAGTTCGTTCGCTCCCTTTATCCCCGCATCGCGAGGGTTCATCCCCTGCTCCACCTTCACGAAGATGTTCTCGACCACCACTATGGCGTCGTCCACCACCAGCCCCACCGCCAGAACGATGGCGAGCAGCGTAAGCACGTTGATCGAGTAGTCGAGCAGGTACATGAAAAAGAACGTCCCTATGAGCGACACGGGAATGGCTATCACCGGAATTATGGTGGTGCGGATGTTGCGCAGAAACAGAAATATGATGACCACCACGATAGCCAGCGCCTCGTAGATGGTCGATTGCACTTCGCTCACCGAGGCTCTCACAAACTTCGTGTTGTCGAATATTATGCTCGTTTCGAGGTCTTCGGGTATGTCCTTCTTCATTTCGTCGAGGCGACGGTACACCTCGTCGGCTATCTCTATGTGATTGGCTCCGGGCTGCGGCACGATGATGGTTGCGACGGCGGGCTTGCCGTTGAGTTTCATGTAGCTGTATTCGTCTTCGGGAAAGAGTTCGGCGTAGCCTATGTCGCGAAAGCGTATGGTTTTCCGGTCAACAACCCTGATGATGATATTGTTGAACTCTTCGGGCGTCTTCATCAGTCCGAGCGTGCGGATGCTCAGTTCTATGGTGTTGCCCTCGACCGCGCCGGAGGGCAGCTCGACGTTTTCGCGGGCTATTGCCTGCTGCACGTCGGTGGGGGTTATGCCGGCGGCGCCCATCTTGTCGGGCGAAAGCCAGAGCCGCATCGAATAACGCTGCTGTCCCCAGATCATCACCCCGCTCACGTTCGATATGGTTTGCAGACGTTCCTTGAACGTGAGTTCGGCTATGTCCGACAAATCCATCAGCGGACGGGTGCGGCTTTGAATCGCCACGCCGATTATGGGCGTGGCGTCGGCGTCGTTTTTCGACACCACAGGAGGATCCACGTCGCGGGGCAAAAAGCGTTGCGCCTGTGACACCTTGTCGCGCACGTCGTTGGCGGCGGTTTCCATATCGACGCTCAGCTCGAACTCGATGGTGATGTTGCTCGATCCCTGGCTGCTGTTGCTCGTAAGCGCCCTGATGCCCTGTATTCCGTTGATTTGCTGTTCGAGAGGTTCGGTAATCTGACTTTCTATGATGTCGGCGTTGGCGCCCGGATAGGAGGTCGAAACGGAGATGATCGGACGATCGACGCTGGGATACTCCCTGACGCCCAGATAGGTGATGCCTATCATCCCGAAGATGATTATCACGAGATTCAATACCGTGGCGAGAACGGGACGATTGATGGATGTGGTGGGTAAACTTGCCATATTCGACTAATCGTTTGAGAGGTTAATCGCGACGGTGATGCCGTCGCGCAGCTGCATGATGCCGGTGGTGATGACGGTGTCGCCCGCGCTCAGTCCGCCAAGCACCTGAACGAACGATTCGGTTCTGAGACCGGTTTGAATCTCAACCCGCCGCGCCTTATTCCCCCGCATCGTGTAAACTATCTGCCGTCCCATCTCCGCTATCACCGATTCGGCTGGAACGGACAATCCGTCGGACTGATAGTCGAGTTTCAGCAGGATGGAAGCGTATCGTCCGGGCGATATTTCGCGTTTCAGATTAGGGTAATACGCCCTCACGGTGAACGTGTGGATTTCCGAACTTTCGGATTCTATCGCGTAAACGCCGGATTTATATTGCGTGGTATCGTCGTCGATGTGAAAGGTGAGTTCGGTGCCGGGGCGAACCATGGTCACAAACTTTTCGGGAAGCGACACTTCGAGCTTCAGCGGCGACACCTTAGTCAGTTTCGCTATCACGGTCGAAGGGGTGGCGAAAGCACCTTCGCTCACGTTGCGCAAGCCTATCAGTCCGTCGAAAGGCGCGCGCAGCTCCGTTTCGCGTATTTGCGCCTTCACGAGTTCAATATCGGCTTCGGTAAGCTCGACGTTGGTTTTCGATTCGTCGTAAGCCTGCTGACTGATGGCGTCGCGCTCCAGCAGCGACTTCTGACGAAACTCCTTGCTTTTGTAGAGACTCATCTGCGCCTGAAGTTTTTTCAGCTGCGCCTGCAAACGCGCATCGTTCACCTTGGCGAGCAGCTGCCCTTCCTTGACGTAGGAACCTTCCTTGAAAAGTATTTCGGTGATTCGTCCCGAAGCCTCGAAACTCAAGTTCACGTCCTCCGAAGGATTCAGCCTGCTGTTCGCGGGATACGTGTCGGTCAAACCGTGAGGTTCGACCACATAAATCCTCACCGGCAAAACCCTGTTGCGCTGGTTCCCCGCAAACGGGGGGGCGTTCTTGCTTCCTTTGGGATAGAGCAGATACCCGACTATTCCGGCAATAAGAAGCAATGCAATAACAGTAACTCTTCTCTTTTTCATCTTATATGTTCTTTTCCGTGTTTCACACATCACTTATAGGCAAAAAAAGCACTTACATTCCTGTTTGTAAGTGCTTTTTTGATTTGATCCCGCTCAAATCGAACGCAAAGGTAATTATTAATTATGAATTATAAATTATGAATTATGACAATTCATAATTCATAATTAGAAAAAACCGTGCTTTACACAAGGTAAAGACACGGTCTTGTCCGGATATAAAAAGAGTTTTACTTCGTTTCTCAGAATTTGAATCCTATAGTGGCTATTATGCGTCCGACGTTCAGTTTTTCCCTTGCGATGTCGGGACTGTTGTCCGCGTCGATTACCCGATAGTCGTTCACGTAGTAGGGAGCAAAATAGCGGTTGCTTCGGGCGAGAACGTATGCAAGGTCGAAGAAGAAACTGTTGCTGCGGAATCCTATGCCGCCCGAATAGGCATGGCGCGCGTAATCGAGGCTGCTGTCCTTGTAGGGGCTTTGATAATAGCTGTATCCTCCGCGCAGCATTATTCCGTAGGGAAGGTTTATCTCGGCACCCGCTCTGACGTTGGACGAAGCGCGATACTTGTTTCCTATCGCCTTGTTGCGCGCCGAGAGGTAGTCTTTGCTGTCGAGATTGTCGTACATGTGCATCGCGCTGTTTCCCGCGAGTTCGTAATCGATGCTGATTAAGCCGATTTTGCCCATAACGTATGCCAGCCCGATTTCCACGCGATAGGGCGTCGTCAGCCGGTATTCGTATTTGTCCTGCGGAGAGGATTCGTCCCTGAAATCATTCTTTTTAGTCTCTTCGTTCCAATACTCGGATTTCATATATACGTCGTAAGAGCGTTCCATGCTGAAAAGCGTGGGCGAGTGCAGCGCGAATCCCAGACGAAGAGCGTTGACGGGACGATAGATGATGCCCGCCTTGAGGTTCATTCCGAAGCCCGTCGTTTTCGTAAATTCGGTTCTGTGGCTCGACGTGTAGGCTCCCTTGTTTCCCTCGACATACTGTTCTCCGTACTTTATTTCGCTGGAGTAGAGCAAATCCTGTATGCCTATGGTTGCGCCGAACTGAAACTTGTTGGCAATGTTCCCTCCGAACGAGATGGTGTATTCGTCCGTTCCGCCCGACTGCCAGTAGCTTCCGTCGATATTCACCTTGTCGCCCGCTTCCAGTCCGTTGGCATGATATTTTCCGTCTTCGTAACCGATCATTTTGGAGTTGAACGCCATTGCCGTTGACCAGTCTTCGGGAAGAATCTCGCTGAAATTCCTTTCGAGGTAGGCGGGATTCAGATTGTTGCGACCCGCATAGTCCCTGAACTGATCCACAACGCTGTTCGGCGAATCGAAGCCCCTGAACGCGGTGTGCTTGTAGAAATTGGCAACCTTGTTGAAGCCTATCCCCAAGCTGAACGACACTAATCCGCCGGATTCTCCGTCCTTTTTCAGCATGGTGGCGACGTAGCCGAGACTCGGCACCCCGAAGCGCGTGCGGTCGGCGGAAAGCGATTCCCGACGGAAGTCGGTGACGGTATTATTGAGTATCAGCGAAGGAGTGACGGTAAATTCCGACGAGCGGTAGGTGCCTATGCCGGCGGGATTTGTGCTCAAAGCGCCTATGTCGCCTCCCAATGCGTTGAACGCGCCTCCCATGCCCGAATATCGGGCAGTACTCTGCACTTCGTGTGTGGCGAGCTGCAGCAGTTCATCCGTTGTCTGGGCTTCCGCCGAACAAACGGCGGAAACCGACAACAATGATGCAAACCAATGTATTATTCTTTTTTCCATATTTGTATTGTCATTTAATTCGCGAACATTCCGTTCGTAGCGTTTTTTCACATATTAAATTTCGCACACTGCCTTATTGTTCGCGGCGATTCGGTAAAAAACCCCCGTATTCCCATACATACCTGCTGAAACGGGGGAATTTATATATATCCTCAGTGTGCGCGTTATCTTCTTCCGCCGCTTGAACGTCCGCCGCCGCCGCCGCCCGACGAGCTTCTGCCCGACGAAGAACCGCCGGTCGAACCGCTGCTCGACCGGCTTGGCGCGCTGTAGCTGCTCGACGAGGAGCTTGAACGGCTTGGCGTCGTGCTGTAACCGCTCGATGACGAACTCGACCGTCCCGAACTGCCCGACGTGCCGTATTCGCTTGTCGAATAGCTCGATCTGCCGCTAGATGGACTTGAACTTGGACTTGGACTTGAACTTGCCGAACTCGCGCGGCTCGACGAGGACGGGCTTGACGAGGATGAGCTCGAAGCGGTTCCCGCGCTCGACGAGCGACTTGCGCCGTCGTTATACGACGAGCGACCCGTGCTTGGACGGGTGTAGGCTCTGCCGCTGGCGCTGGCGCCCGATGATGTTCTCGAATCGGAAACTCTCGCGGATCCCTGTCCCGACGCGGCTGACGATCCTCTTGCGCTATTGCGCGAGGAATAGGCGTCGTTAACCGCAGCTCCGGTGTTTGTCGTTGCGCCATTTCTGTTGTAGCTTGTTCGCGACGAGCTTGAGCCGCGTCCCGACGAAACGCCGGAATTGTCAACTCTCGTGAGACTCGAACGTCCTCCTCCCGAACGTCCGCTCTCGCTCCCGCGTCCCGCCGAGCTTGTGCCCGAACTCGTGCGCAATCCGTCGCCCGAACGACCGTTAGACACTCTGCCCGCCGACGCTGTCGAACCGCCGCGCGAGGAGTAGCTGCTGCTGCGCGCTCCGGAATTTCTGCCCGCCGCGTAGGTGTAGTTGCCTCTGCGATAGTCGGAATAGTAGGGAGAACCGCAGCCGTGCCATCCGTAATGATAATAATGATGTGGGTAGTAGTAGGGATAATCCCAGTACCACATACTCGAATAGTAGGGATAGCCCCAGTAATAGTCCCAGTGATAGGGATAATATCCGAACCCCCAATGATGGCCGAAATTCCAGTTCCAGCCGTAGCGATACGGCGAATGCCAGCCGTAGTATCCGTAATAATAAGGAGAGTTCCACGAATAGCCCATGTCCACTTCAATGGTGTATCGCGGATCGTCGAACATCTTGAGTTTACGCTCGTAGGAATCTTCGTCGGCAAGAGCGTAATCGCCGGAGTACACAACAGTATCCACTTTTCCTTCGATCTTCAGAGTCGAAGGATTGCTCATGTAAACCTTATCTGCTTCCAGATATATTGTTTTCCCCGCCGCCGCTTTCTGCGTTTGAGCTTTCAATTGTTCGGTCTGCTCGTCTATCACGCCCTTTCTCGAATTTTTTGCAGAAGAGCTGTAATAGATGTCGTCCGAACTCGAAGCCATGTAGGATGACGAGCCGCATCCCAACATTGCGACAAGGATAAACGGAACCAACAACTTTGTCTTCATGATAATTATATTTTTGAATATTTCCATTTTATTTCTTTACCTTTGTCATTAAATTTCATACGCCGAATGTAGTGCAATATCCATGCCAAAACATCGAAATGCATGAGATTTCAGAAGAATTAATGATAAAATATTGTGTGATATAGTAAATGTGATATATATAAAACAAATATGGCAAAGGAAATAACTTCAAGAGCGGAAAACTTTTCCCTGTGGTACAACAATCTTGTTCTTAAGGCGGGTCTCGCCGAAAACTCGGCAGTGCGCGGATGCATGGTCATCAAACCCTACGGCTATACCCTCTGGGAAAACATGCAGGCGGCTCTCGACAAAATGTTCAAGGACACAGGACACTCGAACGCCTATTTCCCTCTCTTTATCCCCAAATCCTTTCTGGCTAAGGAAGCTGAACATGTTGACGGTTTCGCGAAAGAATGTGCCGTAGTCACCCACTACCGGCTGCGCAACACCGCCGACGGACGAGATGTGGAAGTCGATCCCGACGCGCGCCTCGAAGAGGAGCTGATTGTGCGCCCGACCTCCGAAACAATCATCTGGAACACCTACAAAAACTGGATACAGTCCTACCGCGACCTGCCCGTCCTGTGCAATCAGTGGGCTAACGTAGTGCGCTGGGAAATGCGCACACGGCTGTTTCTGCGCACCGCCGAATTTCTGTGGCAGGAAGGTCACACGGCGCACGCAACCCGCGAGGAAGCCGTCGAAGAAGCGGTAAGAATGCTTGGAGTTTACGAGGAGTTCGCAAGAAACTGGCTCGCAATCCCCGTGATTACGGGCGTCAAAACGATAAGCGAACGTTTCGCCGGCGCCGTCGATACCTACTGCATCGAAGCCCTCATGCAGGACGGCAAAGCATTGCAGGCGGGAACATCGCACTTCCTCGGACAGAACTTCGCCAAAGCCTTCGACGTCAAGTTCGCCAACAAGGAGGGCGTTTCCGAACACGTGTGGGCTACCTCGTGGGGCGTCTCTACCCGACTGATAGGCGCCCTGATAATGGCTCATTCCGACGACAGCGGACTGGTGTTGCCCCCCAAAGTGGCTCCGCTGCAAGTGGCGGTGATACCTATATTTAAAGGAGAAGAGGAACTGAACCGCGCGAGAATCGCCTGCATCGACATCAAAAACCGGCTGCAAAAAGCCGGAATAACCGTCAAAATCGACGACAGAGACAACCTGCGTTCCGGATTCAAGTTTGCCGAATACGAACTGCTGGGCGTCCCCGTGCGTCTGGCACTGGGCACCCGCGATCTGGAAAACGGCACCGTCGAAGTTGCCCGCCGCGACACGCTGACCAAAGAAACCCTCCCCCGCGAAGGCATAGAAACATACGTGAAAACTCTGCTCGACGACATCCAGAACAACATCTACGCCAAAGCTCTCAAGTTCCGCGACGCAAACACCTTTCTCGTCGATTCCTACGACGAGTTCAAATCCCGAATCGAAAGCGGCGGCTTCATCATGGCTCACTGGGACGGCACCCCCGAAACCGAGGCTTTAATCAAAGCCGAAACTAAAGCCACAATCCGATGCATCCCCATCGAAGGCGATATGACGCCGGGAAAATGCATGGTGTCCGGCAAGCCTTCCGCACAAAGAGTTGTGTTCGCCAGAAACTATTGAGATGGGGTATAGGGTATAGGGTATAGGGTATAGGGTATAGGGTACCATCCGGCAGTAAAGACGAAAATAGAATCCCTCCCATCCGGCGAAGCACCCTATACCCTATACCCTACCAAAATCCCGTATCAATCATAAAAATCTTCATCTCATATACTTCGGTTCTACTGGGAATTGTGTGGAAAAAGGTTGCGTGTTTTTTCACCGCGTTGCGGTGTTTTTTTAACGCAAGGGGCGCAGAGGCTTCGCAAAGGGCGCAAGGGCTTCGCGTCCTTTGCG
>JAITHX010000075.1 GCA_031279735.1 Prevotellaceae bacterium | reverse complement strand
GACACAGATGACGCAGATGACACGGATTTACACAGATTCAAATCCGCGTAAATCTGTAAAATCTGTAAAATCTGCGTCATCTGCGTCATCTGTGTGCTAAAAACCCGAACTGCATCCCTCATAAGTTATTTCTAACACATCCCATAGTCCGTATTTGTAATTTTTGATAATTCTCTGCAATTTTGCAATCGTAATTCTAATCGTTTTGCGGAAATGGATAATTTGATGAAATATGATTGACAACGAACTGGATTTATTTATACATGATATGAAAACAATTATTTGGCGCGGAAAATCGCGCGCATATCGCGCAATAAATGCGAATATGCTCGAAACATACTGGAACCTCGGCAAATGCATCGCGGAGCAGGAATGGCAAAATAAAGAACGCGCGGGGTACAGTGTATATTTAATTGAAAATCTTTCGAAAATGCTTGCCGAAGAATTTGGAAAAGGATATTCGGCCGGCAATTTGCGTGATTTTCGTAAATTTTATACGACTTTTAGCGACAACGAGATTTATCGCGCACTGTGCTCCGAGCCGCAGCTCGCCGAAAATCGAAAAACTGAAATTCAACGCGCGCCGCACGGCGAATTTAATGCCGCGTTTTTCGGCAATCTTTCGTGGAGTCATATCCGCAGCATTATGCGCATAGCTAATCCGCAGGCGATGCTGTGGTATTTGAAAGAGGCAAATGAGCAAATGTGGAGCATACGCACGCTCGACAGAAATATTGGTTCTCAGTATTACGAAAGAATGTTGCTTACTCAGCATCAGGATCTGGTGCAAAAGGAAATGCTGGAAAAAACGGCTGAATGGCAAACCGACAATCTCGAATTTATCAGGAATCCCGTTATTGCCGAATTTTTGGGATTTTCGCAGAATACCGACTTTACGGAATCGGATTTGGAGAAATCTATTTTGTCGAATCTGGAACAGTTTGTACTGGAACTCGGCAAAGGTTTTGCTTTTGTTGCCCGCCAGCAGCATGTTCGCACGGAGGAACGCGATTATTTCATCGATCTCGTCTTTTATAATTACATTCTTAAATGCTTTGTACTGATAGAGCTTAAAACAAGGCAAATATCCTATCAGGACGTTGGTCAGATGGATATGTACGTGCAGATGTACGACCGGATGAAACGAACTGAAAGCGACAATCCGACCATCGGCATTATTCTCTGTTCGGAAACAGACAAGGATGTGGCGCGTTATTCGATTCTTGGCAAAAGCGGTCAGCTTTTCGCCTCGAAATACAAATTATACTTGCCCACGGAAGAAGAACTTCGCCGGGAAATTGAACGGCAAAAAGAAATTTATCGTCTGCAGCAGGAAAACAAACGTTATTTATAAATGTGTTGAAGATTTTCTACCAGCAATTCATGCCGTTTTTTTTCCGCGAATAAATTTTGTTCCTCAAAAAAAGTTTAACTTTGCCCGGTTTTTTAACTAAGTGTGTTTTGTAGATGAAAAATACTGTGACAGGCATCCTGCTGTTTATTCTCCTTATGACCGGAGGCTGCACCCGCTCGAAACGGGTGAAAAATGTAATATTGATGATTCCCGACGGCACGTCGTGGACAACAGTCTCGTCGGCGCGCTGGTATCAGCGTTATCTCGACCCGTCGAATCCGCGTCTGAGGCTTGACCCGTATCTGTGCGGGTCGGTGCTTACCTTCTCGTCGAACGCGCCCATAGGCGATTCCGCGCCAACAACTTCGTGCTACATGACCGGAGTGCCGAGCAGGGCTGGCTTCGTTGCCACCTATCCTCCCGTCGATTCCGCTACGGACATCGTTCCGCTCAACCCCGCAATGTCGTATCGTCCGCTGCTGACGGTGCTCGAAGCCGCCCGGATATACAAGGGAATGTCAACCGGACTAGTGTTTACCTGCGAGTTCCCGCACGCCACTCCCGCCGACTGTTCCGCCCACTGCTACAGTCGCAACCGCTACGAGCGCATCGCTCCCCAGATGGTGCACAACGACATCGACGTGGTTATAGGCGGCGGCACCCGCTACCTGAACGAGGAAGCCAAGAAATATCTCTCCGACGAGGGCTACGGCGTTTATCTCGACGACCTCGCCGGCTTCCGCTCGCATCGGGGCAACAAGATGTGGAGCCTTTTCGGCGACACAGACATGCCCTTCGATCTCGACAACGACACTTCGCGCTATCCTTCGCTCGCCGAAATGACCGCCAAAGCCATAGAAAAGCTCTCGACCAACAAAAACGGATTCTTCCTGATGGTCGAAGGAAGCAAAATAGACTGGGCGGCGCACAACAACGACCTCGCGGGGATGCTCACCGACATGCTGGCGTTCGACCGCGCTTTCGGCGTGGCTGTTGACTTTGCCAAACGAAACGGCGAAACGGTGGTCATCGCCGTTCCCGACCACGGCAACAGCGGAATAAGCATAGGCTCGGAACGCTGCCCGTCGTATTCGTCAATGTCGGCTAAACGCCTGTTCGACACTGTGACGAAGTTCAGAGCCACCACAGGCAAAATCATCGACGCAGTGAACTCTGTCCCGCCGGAGGAAATAGCCGGCGTCTTCCGCCGCTACGCGAACGTGGAGCTGAAGGACGACGAAATCAGGAGAATAGTAACGTCGAGCGACTATCGCCGCAGCAATCTCAGCAATGAAGAACGAATGAGGGGCACCAAACTGAAAAAGAGCGTTGCCGAAATTCTCAACGCTCACACCTGCTTCGGATTCACCACCGACGGACATACGGGCGAAGAAGTGTTCCTCGCCGTTGCCGCTCCCGACAACAGGCGACCCACCGGCATGATCTTCAACACCGAACTGAACGAATACATGCGCGAAATACTCGAAATCGACGATTTGCTTAAACTCACCGACCAACGGTTTGCCAAGCATACCGAAGTCCTTGCAGGTCACAAGTGGAAAATCCTCCCGGGCGAAGGCGGAAAACCGCCGGTGCTGGAAGTGGAACGCGGCGCAAACTCCGTGCTGCGCATCTTTCCCGATTCGAACATCGCGCTGCTCGACGGCAGGGAAATAAAACTCGGCTCGGTGGCGGTTCATTCCGACAAAACCGACACCTTCTATATCCCCCGCGACATTCTCAAGAAATTATAAAAGGACGGGCGACCGTCGTAAATATAAAAAGTATGAAAAAAAGAATATTGTGTTTGTGCCTGTTTTTTACAGCCTTCGGGCTTGCCGCGCAAAACGATGCTCCGTCGTGGGCGCGGGAATCGCGCGAAGCGAAGGAACAGCGAATGAAATGGTGGACGCACGACCGTTTCGGCATGTTTATCCACTGGGGCATCTACGCTCTGCCGGCGCGGCACGAATGGGTGAAGAAGGTTGAAGGCATATCCGATGCGGATTATCAAAAGTACTTCGACAATTTCAACCCCGATCTCTACGACCCGCGCGAATGGGCGCGCAAGGCTCGCGAAGCCGGAATGAAGTATGTGGTGGTAACCACCAAGCATCACGACGGTTTCTGCCTGTTCGACAGCAAGCATACCGACTACAAGTCGGTCAACACGCCCTGCGGCGCAGACCTGATACGTCCGCTGGTTGATGCCTTTCGGGCGGAGGGACTCCGGATTGGCTTCTATTATTCGCTGATAGACTGGCATCATCCCCACTTCGTCATCGACAGAGTGTATCCGAACGTTCCTTCCGATTCCGTCGAACTCGCGAAAAGAAACGAAAAGCGGGACATGAAGGTCTATCAGCGCTATATGAAGGATCAGCTGACTGAACTGCTGACCAACTACGGCAGAATCGACGAACTGTTCGTCGATTTCTCCTACCCCGGCAAAAACGGCAAGGGACACAAGGACTGGGATTCCGAAGGACTGCTGAAACTCGTGCGCTCGCTCCAGCCGCACATCCTCGTCGATAACCGTCTCGACCTCGACAATACCGACTGGGGCTGGGATTTCTTTACGCCCGAACAGTTTATGCCGCAGGAATGGCCCGAAAGGAACGGAGTTCGCGTCCCGTGGGAAACCTGTCAGACTTTTTCGGGTTCGTGGGGCTATCACCGCGACGAAAATTCGTGGAAAAGCGTCCGGCAGCTTGTCGTTATGCTGGTTGAAACGGTGAGCAAGGGCGGCAATCTGCTGCTGAATGTAGGTCCCACCGCACGCGGCGATTTCGACGCCCGCGCCGACGAAAGACTGGCAGGACTGGCGGACTGGATGAAACGCAATTCGCGTTCTGTCTATGGCTGCACTCAGGCTCCGGCAGAATACGAAAAACCCCACAACTGTCTGCTTACCTTCAATCCGGAAACGCGCCGCCTCTATGTGCACGTTCTCGAATGGCCCTTCAAATCGCTTCATCTGAAAGGCTATGAAGGCAAGATCAAATACGCGCAGCTTCTGAACGACGCATCGGAAGTGCGCTACCGGACAAATGCCAAAGCGTCGGGACACACGTCGGAAACGTCGAAAGCCGGAGACCTGATTCTCAATCTTCCGGTTGACCCTCCGGATGTCGAGATGCCGGTCATCGAACTGTTTCTGAAATAATTCGCGAAATAGAATAGAAATATAAAGAATACATGGGAACATTATCGAATTTGCAGCCCGCAACAGTGTTCGGGTATTTCGAGGAAATATGCAAGATTCCTCGCGTATCGGGTAACGAGGAGGAAATAATCGACTATATAGTCGATTTCGCCGAAGGGTTGTCGCTGAACTGGAAGCGCGACAAAGCCGGCAACCTCCTAGTGTGCAAGCCGGCAACCGCCGGCTTGGAATCCCGCAGAACAGTGGTGCTTCAAGGTCACGTGGATATGGTCGGCGACAAAACGCGGAATACGGCGCACGATTTCGCAACCGACCCGATCCTCCCCTACATCGACAACGGATGGGTGAAGGCGCGCGGCACCACTCTGGGCGCCGACTGCGGAATAGGGATAGCCGCCATGCTGGCGCTGCTTGCCGACAAGGAAGCGAAGCACGGCGCGGTGGAATGTCTCTTTACGGTTGACGAGGAAAATGCCCTGACGGGATCCCGCGCTCTGGCGAAGGATTTCTTTTCGGGCAAGATTCTGCTCAATCTTGATTCGGAGGACGACGGAGAATTGTTCATCGGCTGCGCCGGCGGCATGGACACCACCGCCGTGCTGCGATACGACATCGAACAAACCCCTTCGGAATACGTCGGGTTCAGAATTACGATAGGCGGACTGACGGGCGGTCACTCCGGCGAGGACATCAACAAAGGCAGAGCGAACTCGATAAAAATCATGAGTCGCTTCCTATGGAAAAGTTCGGGAAAATTCGATTTCCGCCTTTCCGCCTACAATGCCGGACGTCAGCGCAACGCCATTCCGAGAGAATCGACGGTGGTTCTGGCTATATGCAAGCATCTGAAGGACGAGTTCAGGGAAAATTTCCTCCGATTCAAGCACGACGCCAAAAGAGAGTATCTTCCCGTAGAAAAAAACATCTGCATGGAGATAGAGGAGATAGAAACTCCCGATTTCGTGATAGACGAAATGACGCAGTTCGAGCTGCTTGCCATGCTGCTTGCCTGTCCTTCGGGCGTCACGCGAATGAATCCCGACATCAAGGGTCTGGTCGAAACTTCGACGAATCTGGCAGTAGTGAAATTTTCCGAAAAGGAAATAACGGTAAGCACCAGTCAGCGCAGTTCGGCGGAATCGCAAAAGACGTATATTTCCGACATGGTGGCGAGCCTGTTCTCGCTGACTAACGCGAAAATAATACGCAGCAACTCCTATCCGGCATGGACTCCGAATCTCGATTCGGAAATACTGAAAATCACCAAGGATTCCTACGAAAAACTTTTCGGAGAATCGCCCAAAGTGAAAGTTGTGCACGCCGGCCTCGAATGCGGACTGTTTCCGGAAAAATATCCCGACCTGGATATGATTTCGTTCGGCCCGACAATCAGAGACGCCCATTCGCCCGACGAAAGGCTGGAAATAGCCACCGTCGGCAAGTTCTGGGAACTGCTGAAGACCGTGCTTGCAAATATTCCTGAACAACG
>JAITHX010000185.1 GCA_031279735.1 Prevotellaceae bacterium | reverse complement strand
CCGGGAATTGTGTGGAAAAAGTTTGCGTGTTTTTTCACCGCGTTGCGGTGTTTTTGTAACGCAAGGGGCGCAAAGGCTTCGCAAAGGGCGCAAGGGCTTCGCGTCCTTTGCGAATGGCGTGCGGTTACAGGTCTTGAGGGCTTGACCCGCAGCCTCCGGCGACCTTGCGCAAAGGACGCGAAGCCCCTGCGTTCTCTGCGAAGCCTCTGCGCCCTTAGCGGTTAAAAAAACACCGCAACGCGGTGAAAAACGGGAGGAAGATTTTAAAGATTGATACGGGATTTTGGATACCCCATACCCTATACCCTATACCCTATACCCTATACCCCGAAATGCACCCTCCCAATCCCTCCCCATTCCCGCAGGCAATTCTTAATTCTTAATTCTTAATTCTTAATTTCCACAGGGCAATTCGTAATTCGTAATTCGTAATTCGTAATTTCTAATTTTTAATTCTTAATTCTTAATTTCCACAGGGTAATTCTTAATTTTCGGTTCGTGATTCCGGTATCCGGCTTTCGCGACAGGCATTAAAAAACATGTTGTAGAATATGTTTTACATCATTGAGAAAATCTTCGTTTTTTTGAGACTAAATAACAAACGGGGCGGGAGGGCGAAGTTCCGCCATTAGGGTAATCAATGTTCTGTATGAAACTATTTTAATACGCTTTTAGGCGGGGGCGCGGGAGGGAAAAAAATACCTTATTAGTCTTGTTAAATGTTAAAATATGCTAACGATGTGTTGCGCGTCTTTATTGTCTCTACTTTTGTGCCGTGCTTTACGACACTGTACAATGTATGATATAGTAAACGGAAGCTACGAAAAAAGTTTAATAAAGTTAAGTTAATTAGTAGGTTATGATGAACGAAAGACTAAAATCCCCGACTGCGGACAAGCAGTCGAACATTCGCCGCCGAATACTGCTTTTTTTGGCTGATATTCCCTTCATTGCTCTTACCGGAGCCGTTGCGGAATATCGCCTGCATCGCCGCGCTCTCGACGAACTCGACAGAAAGTCCGAACTCACAATCCTCTAAAACATAACTGCAAATACAATGAACTTTATGCGCGACTACAGCACCAAATTCGACATTGCAACCGGCAACTGCGGGATTTCGCCCAATGGAACGACGAAAACTTGTGCCGACGACTGCGGCTATGCCTCCGACTCAACCCACCTCACCCTAACCATAAACAGAGGAGGCAATCAACCCACTGGCTCACTTGCGGTCACCCTGTGCGGAACGAACTCGTCTTCGTTCACCGTTGCGGGCGCACTCTCCAACATTCCGGCAGCAGGCAAAGCTAGCGTAGTCGTCGTCGATCCCGTAGCCGGTCGTGATGTCAGTACCCGCAAGGCTGCCGTCGCGACCCACAACATTTCGGCAGGCATTGGATTCGGATTCGGATTCGGATTCGGATTCGGATTCGGATTCATCCCCGACCAAGCCGCCGGCGCATCTCCGCTCGCTCCCCCCGCATTTGCAAACAAATCGACTGACAAACTCTCCGCCAACTCCGTTTCCTGTACGGCGAGCAGCGGTCGAACAGTCGAGCACTGCGTTGGCACCACATCCGGCACTATTATTTATTCGGGCTGGCAATACTCAGCTACCTTCTCTAATCTACAACCTGACTCTGCTTATTTTGAGTATGCCTTCCCGAAGAAATACGACAACCGCCGTGCCGGTGTGGCGCTGACCAGCGCAGTATCAACAGACGCTGTTGATACAACTCGAAGAATTACATACAAAGTCAAAGTGGGAATCGCTCTCGGCGATTACGTGACAGCTAAAGCCGACGGCGCTCCGGTATCCAATGCACCGTCGCCGCCGGCTAAGGCTTCACGTCAAATCTCCGCAGCTCCCCCCGCCGACGCTCCCACAAATGCAACAGCAGCTCAAGTATCTTCAAACATGAAAGTTAATAACACATATATATAATGAAAACTTTGAATTACGCGGCATTTACTCTCGCCTTGACAATGAGTTTGTCACCCCTCGCCGCACGCAAAGGGGAAGGCAGAACGCATGAAGCGCTGGCCCACTTCACCGGCGGAATGACTGTGCCACTATCCAGTCCGCGCTACGGCGGAATGGAAGGCGACGACTTCGGAATGAAAGCCGGCGGCACCTACGTCTATAATTTCGACGATCGCTGGGCGGTGATGACAGGTCTGGAGTTCGCGAACTACTCCGGACGCATAACCTACAAAAAACTCACGGACAGCTATTCGACAACCGACGACAGAGTGACGCCGTCGAACGCTGTGACATACAGTTACAGCATTAGCAACTATCGCGAAACGCAAACACTCTCCCTGCTGTCGCTTCCCCTCATGCTGCGCATGAAAACGGATTTGGACACCAGAACGTCCCTCTATTTCGCGGCTGGCGGCAAAGTGGCTCTCCCCATGCTGGCGCAAGCCAAAATGTCGGGCAAACTCACCTCGTCCGCAAACTTCGACCACGAAAACGTGGTGTACTCCAATCTTCCCGGTCACGACTTCTTCGACGGAGAAACTTTCGGCGCTCAGGGCAAAAAGATAGAAACCAAGACGGCAGTAATACTTTCCCTCGAATCGGGTCTTCGCTTCGCCATCGGACGCATCATGCTCTACGCCGCGCTGAACTTCGACTGCTCCTTGAACAATATCAAGGGCGCAAGCGAAAAACATCCGCTAAACTTCGCCGAAACAGGTCTGTACTGCGAAAGCCTCCTCAACACTACGTTCACCGAACGACTGAAAATAAACAGCTTCGGACTGAAATTAGGCTTCGGATTCTTTTAATCGCGATGATTATACGGTTGTTGTACAGCTGTTGGGCAAACTTGACTGAGACCATTTTATATTGCTAAATACAGATTGCAAACAAGATCGCGAACCGCTCGGAAGAGAACGGTTCGCGTTTCTTTTTGGGGATGCCGAATAGGGGGTATGGGGTATGGGGTGGGGTGTCCAAAATCCGTTATCAATCATAAAAATCGGTTCTACTGGGAATTGTGTGGAAAAGCCATAAAACCCTTATTTTTCAAAGCTCCCTTAGCGGACTCCGATTCACCCTTATTCCCTTATTAAGGGATTGTGCGGTTATTCACCGCGTCGCGGTGTTTTTATAACGCAGAGGACGCAAAGGCTTCGCAAGGGGCGCAGAGGCTTCGCGTCCTTTGCGCAAGGTTGCCGGAGGCTGCGGGTCAAGCCCTCAAGACTCGTAACCGCACGCCCTTCGCAAAGGACGCGAAGCCCCTGCGTCCTTTGCGAAGCCCTTGCGCCCTTTGCGTTACAAAAACACCGCAACGCGGTGAGAAAACACGCAAACTTTTTCCACACAATTCCCGGTAGAACCTTTTTTTAGTGGTTAGGGATGTGTTAGAAATAACTTATAAGGGATGCAGTTCGTTTTTTAGCACACAGATAACACAGATGACACAGATAACACAGATAACGCAGATGACACAGATGACACAGATGACACAGATGACACAGATTCAAATCCGCGTAAATCCGCGTCATCTGCGTGCTAAGTTATTTCTAACATATCCCTTAGCACCTGCGGACAGCGGTTAGTGCCTTTCGGTTCTTTTTCTCTGATTCATCCGATCCTCTATCCGCAGGCACTAACCACTAACCACTAACCACTAAAAAACCACTAACCTAAAAAGCCATTTCGATAATCAGCAAATGAGCGTCTTCGTCGCCTGCTGCGAAGGTGAGGCTTTCCTCTATTGCTTCGGCGGCATCGCGCGTTGCGAGGCGTATGCCGTTCAGCATAGAGTTTCCTTCTATCTGCACGATGTAAGCCTGACGGCGCGATTCAACTTCAAAATCCAGCGTTTTGCCCGGCGAGATTATTGTTGCGTAGGCGTTGATGTCGGCGTGTATTTTTATTGGTGCCGGACTGTTGGCGTTGGCGACGCCGGCGGCGAGAGGCATCCATCGGTCGCGACGGTCTTCGACTTCGAAGCGATAGTCGCCGTAGTTGGGTTTCAGATTCTTTTTGTCGGGGATAATCCAGATTTGCAGGAACCGCAGGTCTCGGTCTCGGGTCAGGTTGTATTCGCTGTGCCAGATGCCGGTGCCGGCGCTCATGTACTGCGACTGCCCCCGCGTCAGAGTGCGGCGATTGCCGTGGCTGTCCTCGTGCGTCAATTCGCCTTCCACCACGTAGGAGATGATTTCCATGTCGCGGTGAGGATGCATGTCGAATCCTGTTTGCGGCTGCACGATGTCGTCGTTCACAACGCGAAGAACTCCGAAGTTAATGTTTGCGGGATTAAAGTATTCGGCGAACGAAAAATGAAAATGACTGTCGAGCCACCCGTGAACGCCGCGTCCCATTTTTTTACTGTCGATGTAACGTATCATAAATTCAAAATAATTATCTTAGCTATACGGTTGTTATACAATAGTTATACAGTCGTTGTATAATCGTTGCACGGGCGCAAAGGTAATGCTTTTTTAGTTTATCAGTCAATCCATTATATTAATTATTGCTACACGGTTGTTATACAAGGGCTGTACGGTGTATAAACTACCTTATAGCTCTGCTTACCGTTATTTTCAATCCTGTTGAAAAGAGATTGATTTTGTCCGTATAGTTTTTTCCGTTGTCGCCCTGAGCCTGGAGCAATCCCGGATAGGCGATTTTGGCGGAGGTGTCGTCACGGTAGTCCACGGGCAGGGCGTTGCTTTTCGAGGGAGAGGCATCAGTCAGTCCGTAGGCAATATAGACGGCGGCATGTATTGCGAAATCGTCGCTCAGTTTGTATCGCACTCCTGCTTCCGCGATTGGCGCAACGTTCAGTTGGAAACTGTATTTGCCGGTCGAGGAAATGTTGTTGTAGGTCGAGAATCCGTGAGCGGGCATGTTTTCGAACGTTTGTCCCGATTCGGGGAAGTAGCCTGAAGTCTTTACTTGGTCGATGGTGGCGGAGTAGGAGCCGGAGACTGAGAATCCGACTTTAAGACCTCCGGCGGCATAGAACTCGAACATGTCCGAGATATCGGCGCGATACTGCGCCATGAGGGGGACGGAGAGATAGACTGCCGAGTGTTTTTCCTTGTAGCCTGTTGCCGAGAATCTGAAGTCAAACTCCTCGTTTCTCGACGCATCGCTATATACTTTCTTGCCTTCGCCGGCGAGGGAAGTCGAGATGTTTGCGGAATGCAATCCGACTTCAAGACCTCCGAAGGCTCCGAGAAAGTCGTTGAAATAATAGGTATAGCCGGCGCCTATGGCGCCGCCGAATCCGGGTTTGCCCTCCTTGTATTTCAGCGCCGACAATCCGCCCGCGATGTAGGCGGATATTTCGTTCGGTTTTTGAGCGGTTGCGGCGACGTTCGCCGCAACGGATGCGGCGCATATCATTGCCGCGGATAAGATTAAATGTTTCATGTTAAAAATAGTTTTCTTAAGCGTTAACGATCAGGTCGATTAGTTCATCGACCGAGAGACTTGCCGATTTGTCGGTACCTTCGAGCAGCGATTCTGCGAGGTCGCGTTTAGTTTCGTGCAGTCGTATAATTTTTTCCTCTATGGTATTTTCAGCCACAAGGCGATAGATGGTCACCGGGCGGGTTTGTCCGAAGCGGTGAGCGCGGTCGGACGCTTGGTCTTCGATGGCGGGATTCCACCACGGGTCGAGATGAATCACATAGTCGGCGGCGGTGAGATTCAGTCCCAGTCCTCCGGCTTTCAGACTGATGAGGAAGAGCGATCCCTTTCCGCTCTGAAAGGCGGCAACCGTTTTTTCGCGTTCGAGGCGGGGAGTGGAACCGTCGAGATACAGACATTGGTTTCCCTTTGCTTCGAGTGCTTCGCGAACGAGGGTCAGGTGGGAGACGAACTGACTGAAAACAAGTGCGCGATGATTGTTTTCCATCAGTTCGTCGGCGAGTTTGAGAAAAGAGACGAGTTTCGACGATTCGATGCTCGACGCGGCGGCATCGACGAGCGCCGGATTGCAGCACGCCTGACGCAGGCGCGTTATTTCGGCGAATATCTGCATGGGCGCCTTGTCGGTTTTGGATATGCTTTCCACGGCGCGCCGGCGCAGAGCTTCGTAGAATGCCCTTTCGTCGTCGGAGAAGGTTATCTTTTTGACTATTTCGGTTTTCGGGGGGAGTTCTTCGAGAACCTTGCTTTTGAGGCGGCGGAGGATAAAGGGAGCGAGAAGTCGCCTCAGCCGTTCGCGGGTGGAATCGTCGTCGGGTTTGATGAATCTGTTGCCGAAGCGGTCGAGAGTGCCGAGCAGTCCGGGATTCAGGAAATTGAAGATGTTCCATATTTCGCTCAGCCGGTTCTGTATCGGAGTGCCGGTGAGAGCGAGGCGGAACGATGCGCGCAGGCTCATCGTTGCCTTGGAGGTTTTCGTGGCGAAATTCTTTATAGTGTGCGCCTCGTCGAGAACCACCGTGCCGAAATCTATGCCTGCGAGCAGCTGTTCTTCGGACTGCAGCAGTCCGTAGGACACCACCAGCACGTCGCCGGCCTGCAATTCGGCGATAGTCTGTTCGCGATTCGTTGCCGGCAGGGTTTTCATCCGCAGGGAGGGAGCGAAGCGCGCCGCCTCGCTTATCCAGTTGTTTGTTACCGAGACAGGCGACACCACCAGCGCTGCGCCCTTTTCGGCGCGGTGCAGCAGCATGGCGAGGGTTTGCACTGTTTTGCCCAGCCCCATATCGTCCGCGAGGCAGGCGCCGGCGTCCCATTCCGCGAGGCGCGCCATCCAGCGAAAGCCCTCCAGCTGATACTGTCGCAGTTCGGTTTGCAGTCCTGCCGGCACGGGGATTTCCGTCGGGGTCGAGTTGCGCACTCGGTCGGTGAACTCGCGCCAAGTCTGGTCGGCTTTCAAATCTTCGATCCTCGCGAACATTTCCTGCATTGCCATCGAAGCGAATTTGTTGATTCGTATTCCGTTTTTGTCGTAGATGCCGAAGGCGCGCAAGTCGTCGAGATACTTTTTCAGTTCTTCGCTCAGCGAGAGAAACTCTCCTGCCGACAGTTCCACGAATCGGTCGTGTCCTTTGTCGATCATCGCCAGAAGCTCCATCATCGAGATGACGGTATTTTCGTCAACCGTCAGTTTTCCCGTCAGTTCGAACCAGTTGATTTCGCTTTTTATTTCCATGCTCAAGCCGCTGAATCCTGCCGAAGCGCGGATGCGGAAACGTTCGCCTTCGGGCCATTCGACCACGCAGATGTCCAGATGACGGTTCACTATTTCGAGCAGATTGAGCGAATCCAGCGGATTTTCGAAGGCAATCATTCCGTCCTCCCGTTCGCGTATGCTTTTCAGCAGCCGTATCTCCTTCATCAGCCGTGTTTCATATTCGAGTTCCTGCGAAAAGTTGCGCTTTACTTGAAGATTCATGTCGTTGTGGGCGTGAATCAGCACCCTTCCGCCGCCGCCCGGCTTGCAGTAGGGAGGATGCGCGCCGAAGGGCTTGCAGAACAGTTCCGTCCGCAGTCCGTTGTTGAACGGAAGCAGCTGCACTCGGATGCGGGAATCGGGTTCGATGTTGAATATATTGGGATCGTGTTCGCCCGACAGCGAGAGATCGGAATGAACCTCCATGCCTTCGACGTTCATAAATCCGAGTAGCGTAGTCAGCTTCCTGATTCCCGTTTCGGGGACTTCTATTTTGCCTTCGGACTGTATCACGTCAACTATTCTGCGTTGGGCTTCGGTGAGTTCCATCACCCGATAGCGGGTATTCGTTTCCTTTACCACAACCACATCCGATTCTATTTCGCCCGACGATATGGTTTCCGACGAAATCACATATTGTCCTTTCGCCGACTTGCCCACGTTGACCCGCGGTCGGGCTGCAACAAACTCTATCGAAGTGCTTCTCGTGCCTTCCAGAAAGATGAGCGGATGACCGACGAGAGCCAGCATGGATTTGCCCGGAAAGCGATAATAGCCTCGGGTTTCCACGACAGTCGAGGCTATAAGTCGGTCGGCGTAGCTCATTGCGCTAATCTTGCCCTCGATGTAATTTCTCATTGAAACGCGACGTCCGCCGCTCCATTTTTGGTATCCGTTGCGGACTTGAAGCATAGGATTGACGCTTTTCTTCTCATGGTCGTAGAAATAGGCTATCCGCGTTGCCGGCTCTTCCTTGACTGCCGGTTTTTCCTTCGGACAGAAACTGATGAGCAAATCCAGAGTTTTCTCCCAGTCGGCCGTGTCGGGGATGCCCGCAATGACGGGCTGACGTCCGAGTTCGCCGGATATGCGTTCGAAAATCTCGTCGCCCTCTGCGGGATAGAACATTTTCAGCACGTAAGCTGCTTCGAGAGCTATCATCGCGTAGCCTCTTTCGTAAACCTCCGGGATAATCGAAGCCATATATTCGCAGTATCTCTGATTTGGGGGGGTGGTTTTGCACAGTCCGTAAGCCAGGAAAGCGTGAATCTTCACCATTGGAGTGATATTGAGGTCTAAAATCAGCCTTCCGCAAACGTCCATGGCGGCGGCTTTTCGCTTTCCGTCCCTGAGCATATAAAAAATCACGGGGCGCACGACATCATACGACTGCGGACGAAAGTAGCTCTGTTCCATTGTGCTTATCTGCCAGGCAATCGGCGAACTGATCTCCGAATCCACGCTCAACAGCGAAACGATATAGTGATAAGCCAGATCACATTCGAGCGGAAGGTACAGCGGTTTAAATTCGGATTTCAGGTTCTTCACCGCAAGTCCGAACGTTGCTGCCGCTTCGCGGGGTTTGCCGGAGAGAGAGTAGAACATGCCCTTGAACAGCAGGTTTCTGTCGCCGGAATATGTTTTGTTCAGCGCGGCGATGTTGCCGCGAAAGGAATGTTCGAGAAAGCGGCTGTGCTCGAACAAGTCGGATATTGAAGCCGAAGCCGGGTCCACGTTCTTGAGCAGCGCCGTGTAATCGTCGAGCGGCAGAAAGTTTGCTATATGCTCCGTGACCTTTTTGCGAAATACTTTTTCGAGGAATTTCGGCGAAATTTTCTTCAGCGAGGACTTGTAGCGCGGATTGCCGATTATGTCGAAGTACATGTTTTCCCTTCCATTAATTTCGAATTTCTTTTCGGCTTCGAGATAAGCGGCTGTGGTGCCGAACAGAAGGGAAAACAGCATGGCGCGAATGTTTCGGTGAACGTGGTGTCCCACGTATGAATACGCGCCTATTTGAACGTTCTTTTCAATGAATGTGACTACGCTTTCCAGCGAACCGAGAGAAGGATATATCCACACCATAAATGCAGCATCCACAGTGTATTCCGGCGTCCTTGCCGCAGTAATTATCTTTCGCGACGCGGCAGCTTGCAGAATACGGGTTATTTCCGCCGAATCGACTCCGGGCAAATGCTTGTCCACAACCGTCTTTATTTCGTAGGCGGAAAAACTCGCCAGCAGCGCCGCATAGTTTATTACCATTTTCTCCTTGCTTTTCAAGGAGCCATAATATTCATTAAAATCTTCATTCATATTTCAATATGTTTATTATAAATTGAGCCGCAAAAGTAATCCTTTTTTTAAATAAAGTTGTTATAAAGTTGTTATAAGGTTGTTATAAGGTTGTTATAAAGTCGTTGTTTGTCGTAGTCGCGCAACACGACGCCGGCTTCGTGCCTCATTATGCCGAATAGTGTGATTTCCGTTTGGTTGTTAGTCTGAAACGCTTATGAAGTGTCGAAAACACAAAAAATATGGTTCTACTGGAAAGGGAATAAGGGTGAATATATGCTGTCCAGAGGCTGCTAAGGGATGTGTTAGAAATAATTTATAAGGGATGCAGTTCGGTTTTTTGGCACACAGATGACACAGATGACACAGATGACACAGATGACGCAGATGACACAGATTTGCGCGGATTTGAATCTGTGTCATCCGCGTCATCCGCGTCATCTGTGTGCTAAGTTATTTCTAACATATCACTAACCGCTTTCCAGCGTTTGATTCCTCCCTCCTTCACGCTGAACTCCACTCCTATTTTCACTATCTTTCGATGATCGGCGGTGTAGGGAATGGAATATCCCTTGTTCTCGATTTGATCGAGGGCGTCTTCGGCGGTGGCTTTGTCGTCCATCTTGAACTCGAACACGTATATTGCGTTTTCGGTCTTGACTACGGCGTCGGCGCGCCCGCCCGCGGACTTCACCTCCGTATCGACGAACTGTCCCGCAAGCGAAAAGATCATGTAAAAGATCATCTGATAGTATCGCTCGTTCTTGTTCTCCTTTTTCAGGAGGTCGTATGAAATGGAAGCGAAGTAGGCGCGGAGCAGGGTCATAAATTCATTCACGTTGCCCGCCAGCACCTCCTCCACGAAAGCCATCACCGAAAAAGTCTCCTCCGTGTTCCATTTCGGCAAGTACGCGGGCAGCAGCTGCTCCAGAAATCCGTATTTCACTTCCTCGTTCGGGAAGCCCAGAGTGTAGGCGTCGAGTCGCCGATTGTAGGATTTGACGGTAAGATAGCCGCTCTGGAAAAGCAGGGGAACGAGGCTGGTTTCCCCCGGACGATAATCTCTGAGTCGGGCGGCCGAAACCACAGTGTCCCCGTCCAGCTTCAAAATATCCATGCCGGAACGTCTAACCTGACGCGCCAGCATGTTGGGCGTTCCCGTCTCGAACCAGTAGCTGTCGAACTTGCGTTTAGATAAGGTTTTCAATACGCTGAAAGGATTGTAAACATCTTCGCCCTCCGACGCGAACCGGTAGCCGTCGTAACGCTTTTTGATTTCGGCGAGAGCCTGTTTCACAGTCATTTTCTGGCGTTTCGCCAGCAACTTTATTTCGGGCTTGAAATTGTCGAGCAATTCCCGTCCGGTGATTCCGCAGATTCCGGCATAGCTTTCGTCCATGGATATGTCGTCGGGCTGATTCAGATCGCTGAAGACGCTGAGCTTCGAAAATTTGGTTACGCCGGTCAGACACAGGAAGCGCAAATATTCGTCCATGCTTTTCAGCACGCCGTAGAAGCCGCGCAGGGCGATGCGGATGTCGTCGTGAACGTTGAAATCGTCCATCGTGCCTATCAGGGGCTTGTCGTATTCGTCAACCAGCACCGCCACTTTTTGCTTCGTCTCTTTATGAGCGGCCGTAATGACGTTTTTGAACCGCAGAGAATGTTTTCGCTCTACGGATTTGACATTCCATTCTTCTTCATATTTGCTCAATATGGAATTTAAGGCGTCATGCAGGTCTTTCTCGTTCCTATATTCGGTCTGAGTCAGGTCAATGTAAATCACGGGATACTTCGTCCATTCCTTTTCCAGCTCGGCGATGGCAAGCCCCTCGAACAGATGCTTCTTTCCCTCGAAATACGCTTTCATGGTTGAAAGCAGCAGGCTCTTTCCGAACCGTCGCGGACGACTCAG
>JAITHX010000181.1 GCA_031279735.1 Prevotellaceae bacterium | reverse complement strand
AAACTTTGGGATGGGGATTGCCGGAAACGCCCGCGCGCACAAGCATAGCAAACTGGATTCACTCCCCGAAAATTAGTGGTTAGTGGTTAGTGGTTAGTGGTTAGTGCCTATCGGACGGGTGGAGTGAGTCGGAGGCACTGAGCCGATATTAATTGTTAATTGTTAATTGTTAATTGTTAATGCCTGCGGCTCAGTGTCTCCGTCTCACTCCACCCGTCCGACAGGCACTAACCACTAACCACTAACCACTAACCACTAATTTTCGGGGAGTGAATCCAGTTTGCTATGCTTGTGCGCGCGGGCGTTTCCGGCAATCCCCATCCCAAAGTTTCATTCATTTCCTTCAGCAAATTCTCCGTTTGCCGCAAGCTGCATCCGCACTTCAGGCATATATTTATGGCAAGATTGATTAAGTTGTCGCTGTATTTTTTCCATTCTGCCGGATCATCGTCGAAATCGTCCGCATCGTCCGCTCTCCATTTTTTTTGCAGAGCTTCAAGCGCCGTTGCTTTTTCAAACAGCTCTTCGTACCCCACACGGTAACGTTCGCCTTTTGCTTTTTCATCAAGCAGCAATTCGTCCTTCTCTTTCAATGTCCGCTTCAATTCTCTCACCATTTGCTTTTTCGCCTTCAGTTCCTGTTTCAGCTCTTCCGCTGTCTTTTCGAGGGACGATACTTGTTTCGACAGTCTTTTCTCCAGTTTCGTATTAATATTATCCGTCATTATTAATAGTTTAAAGTCACAAAAGTAATCATTTAAGAATTAAGAATTAAGAATTAAGAATTGCCATCCGGCTCTATCACTCCTAAACCCTCCCCGCATCCGTCAGGCAATTCTTAATTCTTAATTCTTAATTCTTAATTTCCGAAGGGCATGCCGCGTCTCCGCGACGGCTTCGGTTCGGTCGATTACGGTCGACCGAAATCGACCGAACCGAAGCTGGTCAATGGTTAATTGTTAATGGTCAATGGTCAATGGTTAATTGTTAATGGTCAATGGTTAATTGTTAATGCCTGTCGGACGGGTGGAGTGAGACGGAGATATTGAGCCGCAGGCATTAACAATTAACAATTAACCATTAACCATTAACTTAATTCATTATCGCCGATTGTATGTTGATTGATTCCTGATGAATCAGGTCGAGGTATCGTTTGAGAAACTCTTCGCTCAGTCCCATGGCTTTACCCATGTTAATACGGTTGGCGACAATATTGTTCCACCGGCTCATCTGAAGGATTTTGACATTGTTTTCCTTTTTGTAGAGACCTATTTTGCCGGAGATGTTCATTCGGAGCGAAAGTTTTTGAATTATTTCGTCGTCGAGCAGGTCTATTTCGGCGCGCAGTTTCGCGAGAGGCGATTGCGATTCGTCGGCCAGCGGAAGGGAGGAGCGCAGCAGCAGTCCGTAGATCAGTTCGCCGTAGCGTTCGGGGGTGAGTTGCTGTTTGGCGTCGCTCCACGCGCAGGGAGGATTGTTGTGTACTTCTATCATCAGTCCTTTCATATCCATGTCGAGAGCTTTCTGCGAGATGAAGGGAATTAGTTCCGTGTTTCCGCAGATGTGGCTCGGGTCGCATATTATGGGGAGTTGCGGACAGGCGGCTTTCAGTTCTATGGGGATGTTCCACATCGGGGAGTTTCTGAACACGCTTTTTTCGTGCGAGGAGAAGCCGCGGTGTATGGCGCCTAATTTTTTGATTCCCGCCTTGCTGATTCTTTCCAGCGCGCCGATCCATAGTTCGGTGTCGGGGTTGACGGGGTTTTTCACCAGAACGGCTACGTCGGCGCCTTTCAGCGCGTCGGCTATTTCCTGCACCGAAAAGGGGTTGGCGGAGGTTCGCGCGCCCACCCAGAGCATGTCAACCTCGTATTTGAGCGCCAGCTCCACGTGTTCGGCGTTGGCTACTTCGGTGGCTATGCGCAGCCCTGTTTTTCTTTTCACTTTCTGCATCCATGGCAGTCCTCTGACGCCTATACCCTCGAAAGAATTGGGGCGTGTTCTGGGTTTCCAGATTCCCGCCCTGAAAACGCTTATGCGTCTGGTGTTTTTGAGTTTGACGGCAATGTCGAGCAATTGTTCTTCGCTTTCGGCGCTGCACGGCCCCGCGATGAGAAGAGGCCATTCGGGGTTTTCCAGCGTGTTGGGAATATGTTCCGTTTCTATTTCAACTTTAGCTCCGGTATATGTCATAAATTTTCGATAAATTAAATAAAAATCAAATTTCCAATTAAATAAAAATCGCACCGAAAGTAGTCAAATTTTTCCGACGCGCAAAATATCTTGGGCATTTCACAGTGGCAAAGCGGTTTGTTTTGCAATTCGGCGTTCGGAAGCGCAGGTTTGCGGCGGCAAAACGGATGATTTTTCGTTTTGCCGCAGCCGGAGAGATGCCGGAGCGTGTTTTTTTGCGGTTATAAATCTGACGACGAATGGATTAAAAAAAATTTGCATAAGGAAATATTTTTTTAGTAATTTTGGAGCTTTATTTTTAATTAATGAACATATTTTGAATATTTAAATGTATGAATATTAGCATAGCCGTACTTCCGGGCGACGGAATAGGACCCGAAATAGTGACCCAGGCGCTGAACGTCGTCGAGGCGGTTTGTCGCAAATACGGGCACACGCTTAGCCATGAAACTGCCGCCGCAGGCGCTGCCGCAATTGAAGTATGCGGCAATCCTTATCCCGATTCCACTCACGAATTGTGCATGGATGCCGATGCAGTGCTTTTCGGAGCCATCGGTTCGCCGCGCTACGACAACGATCCGAGCGCGAAAGTTCGTCCCGAACAGGGACTGCTCGCCATGCGCAAACAGCTCGGACTGTATGCCAACATTCGTCCCGTGGCCGCATTTCCCGCGCTTCTGCATCGTTCGCCTCTGCGTCGCGATCTGGTTGAGGGCGCCGACTTCGTATGCATTCGCGAGCTGACGGGAGGAATATATTTCGGACGCCCGCAGGGGCGGTCGGAGGACGGAAACACCGCCTACGATACCTGCACATACACTGCGGAGGAAATAGAACGCATCGTGCGGCTGGCGTACCGGTACGCTCAAAAACGCAAAAAGCATCTGACCATAGTCGATAAAGCCAATGTGCTGGCAACTTCGCGGCTCTGGCGTCAGGTGGCGCAAACCCTCGAAAAGGAATACAGCGACGTTGCGACCGAATATATGTTCGTCGATAACGCGGCGATGCAAATCATACAGAATCCCAAACGTTTTGATGTCATAGTCACCGAAAACATGTTCGGCGACATACTCACCGACGAAGCCTCCGTTATCACCGGCTCGCTCGGAATGTTGCCTTCCGCCTCGATAGGAATACATACTTCGGTTTTTGAACCCATTCACGGTTCGTATCCGCAGGCGGCGGGCAAAAACATCGCAAATCCCCTCGCCGCAATACTTTCGGCGGCGCTGATGTTTGAATACGCCTTCGGTTTGAACGAGGAAGCCGAAACGATCCGAACGGCGGTGTCGGAATCAATCAAAGCCGGAGTGCTAACCGAAGACATTGCTCCCGAAGGCGTCAAGCCGGCGAAAACCTCCGATGCGGGCGGATGGATAGCGAAACAAATAAAATAGTTACATAAAATCCTATATAGATGGACAATAAAACAGCTTTAAACAGACGGCAGTTCCTAGCTACTGCCGCGATTGCCGGCACGGGCGCGCTTGTTGCCGGAGGAACTACCCTATCATCGTGCGCCGGCGGATCCGCCGACTCGAAGAATCCGGCAAAAACGCCGATACCACGCCTGAAAGCTTGGAGAATACCGAATTTGCCCGACAAAGCCGCGAACGGACGCGAACTGAAAATCGGTCTCGTGGGCTGCGGCGGACAAGGCACGGGCGACCTTATCAACGCCGTGAGAAGCGGCGACGGAATCAAAGTCGTTGCTCTGGGCGACGTATTGAAGGACAGGCTTGACAACACGAGAGTCCAGCTGAAAAAGGAAACGGGTCAGGAACTCCCCGATTCAAACTGTTTCGTGGGTCTCGACGCCTACCGGAAAGTCATCGACATGGTTGATGTAGCCCTTCTGGTCACTCCCCCCGTGTATCGCCCCGTTCACTACGAATATGCAGTCAAGGCGGGAAAACACGTGTTTATGGAAAAACCGATATGCGTTGACGTTGCCGGCTACAACAAACTTATCGCCAACGCGAAGATCGCCGATACGAAAAAACTCTGCGCCTGCACCGGCACCCAGCGCCGTCACAAACGCTCCTACGTCGAAGCCTTCAAGCTGATAGCCGACGGAATCATAGGCGAAATCACCGGCGGCGCGGTTTACTGGAATCAGAGCAAGCTCTGGGACAGAAAACCCGAAAAGGAAACCGCCGAATGGATGATCCGCGACTGGGTGAACTGGACTTGGCTTTCGGGCGACCATATCGTCGAACAGCATGTACACAACCTCGACGTGTTCAACTGGTTTTCGGGACTGAAACCCGTGGCGGGAACCGCTTTCGGCGCGCGTCAGCGTCGCGTCACCGGCGATCAGTACGACATGTTCAGCGTTGATATCGAATATGAAACAGGAATACACGTACACAGCATGTGTCGTCAGATCAACGGATGTACCGACAACGTGTCCGAGTTCGTTCAGGGAACGCTCGGCTCGTGGAGTTCGCGGAAAGGCGAAAACAAACAGGAAATAAAAGACCTGAAAGGCAACGTTATCTGGGCTTACGACGATGAAAAGGCCAAAAAGGAGTTCACCGTACACGATCCCTATCGTCTCGAATTTGTGGATCTGTTCTCCGCTGTCAGGGAAAACAAACCCTTCAACGAAACCGTCGATACCGCCAACTCGTCGCTGCTTGCAGTGCTCGGCAGAGAATCGGCATACACCGGACAGCGCCTCACCATGGACGAACTTAAATCCAAAACCATGGACCTGCTCGAACATCCGGCGCTGAAGGCTTTGAAGGACGAAAGCATTGACGTGAGAAACGCGAAGATAGACTTCAAGCAGTTCCCGATTCCCGTACCCGGAAGAAATTAAAGGCGGTTGGAAGCAAATATGGAAGGAATACATGAACAATAGACGTGATTTCATAAAAAAGATAACGGCGGCGGGGGCGCTGGTTTCGACCGGCTGCCTCGCCTTGCCGGCGACATCTTGCTCCGCTGCCGGAAGCAAGACCGACGTCGCGCTGAACATCTCGCTTCAGGATGGTCTCACTCCGGGCAAGTCGCTTGGCGAAAAGCTGGATTACATGGAAAAACTCGGAGTGGCCGGCATGGAACTCGGAGGCGGAGGTCTGGCTAAGCGCGTCAAGGAGATTAAGGATGCGCTGAGCGGCCGCAAGGTCAAGGTTTCGGCTATATGCGCCGGCTTCGGCGGATGGATTCTTGCCGACGACCCCGCAGTGAAACAAAAATGCATCGATTCGGTGAAGGAAATACTTGTCGCGGCAGGCGAACTGGGATCGACGGGCATGGTGCTCGTGCCCGCGTTCAACTCCCAACATTCCTACCCCCACACGCAGGAAACCAGAGATCGTCTGGTTGCCGACCTGAAGGAACTCGGAGAGTTTGCCCACAAGAACAAAACAACCGTGATACTCGAACCGCTGAATCGAGGGGAAGCCTTCTATCTCCGGCAGGTTGCCGACGCCGCCTCGATATGCAGGGACGTAGATTCGCCCGGCGTAACCTGCATGGGCGACTTCTGGCACATGACTTGGGAGGAAACTTCCGACAGGGGCGCCTTCATTTCGGCGGGCAAATACCTGACGCACGTACACATTGCAAGCCGCAAGCGCCGGCTGATGCCGGGCGAGGACGGCGACGCCGACAACTATATCGACGGATTCAAAGGCTTGAAGGAGTTGGGCTATAAGGGCTACGTCTCGTTCGAGTGCGGCACCAAAGGCAACAGGGAAGAAACCGTGGCAGCCGCCGTGACCCTCCTTCGGGAACAGTGGAAACAGGCATGAGCGCATGAGTGCTAAACGCGAAGTTTCTTTCGACGACGTTCTGCGTTCGATGCAGCAGCTCTGCTCCTCGCGCGAGATTTGCATCTCGGAAGCCGCAGCGAAAATGAAGAAACGCAACGTTGCGGACGCCGACGCGGAAAAAATCACGGCTATGCTCCTGCAGTCGGGTTACATCGACGAAGAACGTTACGCCAAAGCCTTTGTGAACGACAAATTCGCGTTCGACAAATGGGGAGCGCACAAAATCAGACGCGCACTGGCAGTCAAGGGAATTTCGGAAACGCACATCGACAAGGCTATCGCCGAAGACGAAAACCTTGCCGAAAACAGCGACGCGGCAGTTTACAGGCTGCTCGTCAAGAAAGCGGAGTTAATTCATTTATATAAAAATTCAAACGCCGACGGGATATACGCGAAACTCGTACGTTTCGGGTTATCCCGCGGTTTTGACTGCGACACGGTAGCGAAACATGCTTCGGCTATCGTCGCGAAACGAAAAAATGAAACAGAATAACTATCGTATAACTATTGTATAACAACTGTATAATTATTTTAATGTCCCTCCTCCTGCTTTCCTGCACGAGGGTGATGAATCTGAGCGACGAATCGGCGCTCGTCGGGTTCAGGATCAAATCGGTTGCTCCGGCGGAAGTGCAAGCCGGCACTCCCGCGGTGCGCAACGACACGGTGACGATACCGATATTGCGCGGCGTCGCGCTGTTTCCCCTGAGCATAGCCGCCGAACCCGTGGTGTCGTCCGAAACGGAAGCGGCGGTGCCCGGAACGTCCTTCGCCTCGTTCGACGAAATAGTTTTCGACATCGACGACACGGAACCGAAAAAGTTCTACCTCGCGGCAAAGAGCGGAATGCTCAAACCCTGTTTCATCAGGCTGGAAATAGGCGCGCAGGAAAACAGAAGCGAAATCAGGGAAATGCTGCTCTCGCCGGCATCCGCGTCGGAGAGCGGCGTTGTATCGACTAAGGGATTCGTCAATCCCGTCAAAAAAACGGTGACGCTCTACGCCGCCGGCGTCAGCTTGCCGATTGCGGCGAACGCCAAGTTTGTTCTCTCCGAAAAGGCGGCGCTGAAGGATGCCTCCGGCAAGGCGCTCGACGGAGAATCTGTTCCGCTCTCGTTCGCAAAATACGGCGACAGCATACTCTACACGGTCGAAGCCGAAAACGGAGTGGCCCGACAATGGACTGTCGTTATGCGCGAGGCCAGAGAAACGACGGCTTCGGCAGCCGCCGACATTCGCGCGGCGGTATCGCTCGACGCCAAAAACCAAAGCGCGGAAATAAAAACGCCGGGCTACGCGCTGAAAGAAACGGGAACCGACGCCGACGCTGGAGAACTGATATTCGTCGTTTCGCAGACATCGCGAACCACCGACCGCTTCGAGATTGTTCCCCGACTGAAAGCGCTTCCCAACTCGCAGATAACCGGATACGAACAGGGCAAAAGCATAGTGTTCGAGAATTACGCCTCGACGGAAAAGTTCGCCGTTCTCGACGGCAGAACCGGTTATTACAAGCGCTGGAAATTCGCGGCGCGACGCGGCAACACGGGCGACATACTCAAATTTCCTCTCACTTTCGCCAGCCCCTCCAGCTTTCTGCAAATCGACACTGCGAAAACCCTTATCGACAATATTGCAAAGCGAATCACCCTGAACCTGAAACGCACTTCGAGCAGCTCGCGCTACTGGCCTCTTGTCGTCGCTCCGGGCGCCGCGGAGTATTCGCCCGGCGCCGCGGCAGCCATAGCCCCGCAGCTGACTTTCGACAACATAAACGCCGTCGCCACATTCGAGCTTACGGCCACAACCGGAGAAAAAGCGACATGGACAGTCGCGCTCGCGCCTCCGCAATCCGCCGGAAGCGCGGAACTGGAAAGCGTCCGCCTCGTTGAATCGTCATACGGCGGACTGACCGAAAACGACATAATAATCAACGCTACGCCCGCCTCAGCCTCAACCGCCGACGTGTTCATCGACCTGAAGGATCGTCACGCCTTCCCTCTGCGGCTGCGCCTCGATCTCTTTCTCTCCGAAGGCGCAAGTTTCGATTCGTATCAAAACGGGAATTTTATGGAGTTCGACAGTTTTCGGGACACGACGAACGTTGTTGTCGTCTCAAATTCGGGACAGATTAAAACATGGACGTTCAGACTCCTCGAAAAATCCCAGCCCTACAACTGCGATTTTGAAAAATGGACAAGCTCCGGCGTGCAGACCATAGACCCGGTGCCCGGCAAGGGACGCGGATGGGCTACCGCAAACAACATAATGGTGAAGGGAACTCTTCCCGCGGCAAACGACAATCCGAATCGCGGACTCGCCGCCGAAATGACCACCGACATCACTTCGCTGCCCAAAAACCTGATAACCGCAGGAACGCTGTTTCTGGGATATTTCGACATGTCGTCCATCTCGCTCGACAAACCGCGCACGATGACCAAGTTCGGCATACCCTTCGAAGCCGCCCCCGTCGCCATTGCCGTCGATCTCAAATACACGCCGGGCGAACGCTATCAGCGTTCGAGACTCGTGAGCGGATCGGGCTTGTCGAGTCAGTACGTGCTCGACGACCTGCAAGGCGAAGACCGCGGGCATGTATGGGCGGAACTGATTGCATACGACGGCGAAGCGCCGCTCGACTATGCCGGAGAACCCGCCGCCGGCGTTCGCGTGCTGGCGCGCGCCGAACGGATAGTTTCCCGAACAGGCTGGACGAGAATCACCGTCCCGCTGAATCGAACTGCAGACTACGACAGCTACCGTCCCACGCATTTGGTCGTGGTCATGGCGTCGAGCGTCGAGGGACACCTCTTCACAGGCGCCAAGGGCAGCAAACTGACCGCCGACGATTTTGAACTGATCTACTGATTTTTGAATCCATACACGGAAATGAACATGATAAATAAAATCTGTCTTCTCGTCCTCGCCGCATGTCAGCCCGTCCTTTTCCCGACGACTTGCGCGGCAGGAAACGATGCCGATTCCACAGACGCATATCGCGGAATAATAGGCGTTTCTCTCGGAACCGACATCGGAGGCGCAATACCCTATCCGGTTTCGAACATTCCGGGAACAATCAATGCATATCCTCTGATAAACGTCAATCCGGGAATACGGTTCACGTTCCTGCCCTCGAAAAGATGGAGTCCGACGGCGGAAGCGATCTACAAGACCGCAGGCATGAAAGTCGACGCCCGCGTCACAAACCAGCGGTTTAACCTCGACGACGCAACGATGTACTTCTCCGGCACTACGACCACCGAAATGAAATTCTCCATGATAGAAATACCCGTATATGTCCGCTACCGCCTCGGCGGAGGACACGGAATATTCGCCGGCGCCTACTACGCCGCAGTTTTTTCGAGCAAATTCATAGCCGCGCCGGTAAAGGGATACGTCGGTTCAAGTCCCGACATGGCGGAAATAACGGACGTGTCGAACATCAGCATGGATTTCACGCCCTATACCGACAATTGGGACTGCGGTCTGCTCGCCGGATACGAATACCGGATATTCGCCCGCATGAAAATAGCCGCCCGTTTCTCGATGGGCTTCAAAGATATATTCAAACCGCAACATCGCTATTTCGACTACAGAATGCTGCACGCGCGAGGCTCCGTAACGCTGTCTTGCGATTTGATTCGGATAAGGCAATTATGAATTATGAATTATGAATTAAGAATTATGAATTGCCTGACGGAAAGTTGGACGGTTCATAATTCCCTCCGCGTCCGTCAGGCAATTCATAATTAATAATCTTCTTTTTTATTGTGTTTTATTTCTTGTCGCATCAAATATAATACCCCAAATGACCATTCCGATAATTGCAGCAGGGATTAATAAAAATAAAGTATTGCATGCAAAAATGACAGCCAACGTCGCAAGAATAATTCCCGTATGTTTGTATTTATTCATGTCTATTCACTTTATTGCTTGTTATCCTTCAGTCGTTTAATATCCTCCTCGATTTCTTTCAAACTCTGTTCGCGTTCTTCCGCTTTCACGGACAGCCGATATTTTTCATACTCTTCAACCGATTTTTTCACAGCCGTTTCGTGACTGACAGTTCCCGCATGAGCAAGCAATTCCCTGCCGTTGAGTTGCAATATAATGTCCAAGCGTTCAATCCAGTCTTTCATATACATGGGCGTAT
Organism: Prevotellaceae bacterium; assembly: GCA_031279735.1. Classification (GTDB taxonomy): domain Bacteria; phylum Bacteroidota; class Bacteroidia; order Bacteroidales; family UBA932; genus JAIRLF01. The sequence continues at coordinate 225 of JAITHX010000181.1, read as the reverse complement.
GTTGCTGCGCCATGGTTTCGGCAAAGGCAAGATACTGTTCCACAAGCAATCCGAGCAGTTTCATTTCGTCTTCGCTCAGGTAGTTTTTAGCAATGCTTACATCCGATTTTCGGTAATGGCGTGAATCCGTTGAAAGATATTATTTATGCGGTTCTGCCGGGAATTGTGTGGAAAAAGTTTGCGTGTTTTTTCACCGCGTTGCGGTGTTTTTGTAACGCAAGGGGC
>JAITHX010000157.1 GCA_031279735.1 Prevotellaceae bacterium | reverse complement strand
TCATCAAACTCAATGCGCGAAACACTCCCGAAGCAGTGAGAAAAGGATGCGAAATGAGACTGATAAATTAATTGTTAATTGTTAATTGTTAATTGTTAATGCCTGTCGGACGGGTGGAGCGAGACGGAGACATTATGAATTATGAATTATGAATTATAAATTATGAATTGCCTGACGGAAAGTCGGACAGTTCATAATTCATAATTTATAATTAATAATTAATTACTCTCCACCCGTCCGACAGGCATTAACAATTAACAATTAACAATTAACAATTAACGATAGTATATCGGTTCGGAAAATAATTATATAAAATTCGTGTCATCTTTGTCATCTGCGTGCTAAGTTATTTTTAACGCTTCCCGTTTCGCAATTCATAGTTATCTTTGCGTCGAAAAAAATATAAGGAAGGAAGGAATGAATTCATTCGGACGAATTTTTAGAGTTCACATATTCGGAGAATCCCACGGACGCAGCGTCGGGGTTTGCATCGACGGATGTCCGCCCGGCATTCCGCTTTCGGAGGCGGATTTCGCGCCCGACCTGCTCAGGCGAAAAAGCGGAGCCGCCGGCACCACTCCCCGCCGCGAAAGCGACGCTCCGGCAATAATCAGCGGAACTTACGAGGGCGTCACCACCGGAGCGCCCGTCGCCGTTGTTTTCGGCAACGACAATACCATATCGGGCGACTACGCGCGCTTTGCGGCTATGCCCCGTCCGGGTCACGCCGATTTTACCGCCGCCGCGAAGTTCGGCGGATACAACGATCCTCGCGGCGGCGGACATTTTTCGGGACGGCTCACTCTGGGGCTTGTTGCCGCCGGCACTGTGGCAAAGAAGGCGATAGCCCCCGTTCGGGTCGAGGCGAAGATAGCGTCTGTCGGCGCCGGCGGCGACATCGAAGCCGAGATTCGCGCGGCGATAGCCGAAGGCGATTCGCGCGGCGGAATCGTCGAGTGCAGGATAAGCGGCGCGCCGGCGGGCTTGGGCAATCCGTTTTTCGACGGTGTGGAATCGGTGCTGGCTCACATCCTGTTCGCCATTCCCGGAGTGAAAGGCGTGGAGTTCGGCGCGGGATTCGCGGCGGCGGCGATGAAGGGCAGCGAGCACAACGACGCCTTTGCATCTGCCGACGGCAAAACGCTAACCAACAATGCCGGCGGCGTCAACGGCGGCATCGGCAACGGCAACGACATCACGCTGCGGGTGGCGGTGAAACCCACGTCGAGCATCGCGGCGGAACAAACCACGTTCAACTTCGAGACGGGACGATGCGAAACGCTGACGATAGGCGGCCGTCACGACGTGTGTTTCGCCCTGCGCGTGCCCGTTGCGGTCGAAGCGGCGGCTGCGGTGGTCATAGCCGACCTCATGCAATCCGAATACCGGCACAACCGATGAACATGTCACCCCGCAAAACCGAAATAGCCCTGCTCTTCGGGGGCGATTCGGCGGAAAGAATCATATCGGAACGCAGCGCCGAAACCGTTGCGCGACATCTTCCGGAACAAAAATACAACGTTGCCCGCGTCCGCGTTGACGGTTCGGCATGGACGGTCGAAACCGCCGACGGACAACGAATCCCCGTCGATAAGAACCGCTTCGGATTCGCCGACGGCAACCGCTTCACGGTTTTCGACTGCGCCTTCGTGATCATCCACGGAACGCCGGGCGAAAACGGACTGCTTCAAGCCTACTTCGAGATGATGGACGTGCCATGCACCACTTGCGGCTCGTTCGTTTCGGCGATGACGTTCGACAAATACGCCTGCAAATCCATGCTGCGCGACATGCCCGGCGTGGCTCTCGCCGCCGACTGCCTGATTAAAGCCGGCGAACCGTTCGACGAGGCGGCGGCAGAAGCGGCGGGGCGCAAAATCGGCTATCCGATGTTCGTGAAGCCTAATGCAGGGGGCAGCAGCTTCGGGATAACGAAGGTCGCGGCGCCCGACGGTCTTAGGGCGGCGGTCGAGAAGGCGCGGCGCGAAGGCGGCGGCGACGCGATAGCGGAAGCGTTTGTGGCGGGCGCCGAGTTTTCGCACGGAATATACTCGACCGGACAGAGAACTATCGAGCTGCCGGTGACGCAAATCGTGAGCGAAAACGAGTTCTTCGACTTCGACGCGAAATACGAGGGCAAGTCCCGCGAAATAACCCCTGCGCCTATATCCGACGACTTGTCGCGAAAAATCCGGGCGACGACGCGAACCGTCGTTTCCCGACTGTCGTGCCGCGGGCTGACGCGAATCGACTACATTCTGTCGGGCGACGCGCTGTATTTTCTCGAAATAAACACCGTGCCCGGAATGAGCGAAGCCAGCATCGTTCCGCAGCAGATTGCCGCGGCGGGGCTTACCTTGTCGGGCGTTCTGGAACTGCTGGTCGAGGATTCGATTGCCGAGACTCGCGAAAAACAACGATACAAAACCGCAAAACAATGGTAGAAGTAAAAAATCTTTGCAAATCGTTCGGCAACAAGGAGGTTTTGACGAATATCTCCACAGTGTTCGAGCAAGGCAAAACCAATCTCATCATCGGACAGAGCGGGTCGGGAAAAACCGTACTGCTCAAATCCATAGTCGGACTGCACGAAATAAGCTCCGGCGAAATTCACTACGGCAGCCTCCGCTTCGACACCATGAACTTCGGCGAACGGAAACGCTTGCGCCGAAAAATAGGGATGCTCTTTCAGGGCAGCGCGCTGTTCGACTTCGCCACAGTGGTACAGAACGTCATGTTCCCCCTCGAAATGTTCTCCGACATGAACGCGGCGGAACGGGCGGAACGGGCAAACTTCTGTCTGAAACGGGTGAACATCCTCAACGCGAACGATCTCTTTCCGTCCGAAATAAGCGGAGGAATGCAGAAAAGGGTGGCGATAGCCCGCGCAATCGCGCTGAACCCCGAATATCTGTTCTGCGACGAACCCAACTCCGGTCTCGATCCGGGCACTTCGATTCTCATCGACGCTCTTATCAAGGAAATTACGGAGGAATACGGAATAACGACCGTCATCAACACCCACGACATGAACTCGGTGATGGAAATGGGCGACAAGATTGTCTTTATCTGTCGCGGACACAAGTGGTGGGAGGGTTCGCGCACCGACATACTCCATTCCGACAACGAGGAGCTGAACAATTTTGTCTTCGCCTCGAAAATGGCGAAGGCGCTGAAGCATTCCGCCGCCGGCTGACCCCTAGATCATCATTCATCATCATTTATCATCATTTATCATCATCAACACAATGCAAAACAATAATTCAAAAAAATTACCGACATGGGCAACCCCAAAGCATTTTTAACCATACCGCGAAAGGAAGCGGGCTACCGTCCCGTCCTCGAACGAATAGCCGATTTCGGCGAAGTGGAGCAAACGCTCAATTCCGAAGACCGCATGCTGCAAGCCTCGCGCTGCATGGACTGCGGCGTGCCGTTCTGTCACCACGGCTGTCCCGCCGGCAACATCATGCCAGAATGGCAGGACGCTCTCTGCAAGGGCAAATGGCAGGAAGCATACAAAATCCTCGCGCGAACGATGAACTTCCCCGAGTTCACCGGACGTGTGTGCCCCGCCCTCTGCGAAAAAAGCTGCGTCCTGAAAATCGACGAAAAACCCGTCACCATCCGCGAAAACGAAGCCGCCGTAGCGGAACGCGCTTTCAACGAAGGCTATGTCGCGCCGCGAATCCCCAAGAAACGCACCGGCAAAAAGATAGCCGTCGTGGGATCGGGTCCCGCCGGTCTTGCCGCCGCCGACATGCTCAACCAATACGGTCACTCGGTCACCGTCTTTGAAAAGGACGAATCCTGCGGAGGTCTGCTCCGCTTCGGAATACCCGACTTCAAACTCAACAAGAACATCATCGACCGACGCCTGAACGTGCTCGCCGAAGAAGGCATAACATTCAAAACGGGCGTGCGCGCAGGCATAGACTTGAAAACTTCGAGCCTCGTCGCCGAATACGACGCGGTGTGCATAGCGGTGGGCGCGGGTCAGCCGCGAGACCTCCCCGTCGAAGGACGCAAGCTGAAAGGCGTACACTTCGCCCTCGAACTGCTCCAGCAGCAAAACCGCCTGATAGCCGGAACGAAAATACCCGACAGCGAACTGATTTCGGCACGCGGAAAACACGTGCTTGTGATAGGCGGAGGCGACACGGGTTCGGACTGCGTAGGCACCGCCGCGCGACACAAAGCCGCACACGTAACCCAAATCGAAATACTCGACAAGCCTCCCGTCGATGTCAACGAAAGAACGCCGTGGCCGCAATGGCCCGACGTGCTGCGCACCTCAAGCTCGCACCTCGAAGGCTGCGAACGTCGCTGGAACCTCGCCACAAAACGATTCACGAGCGACGCCGCCGGCAATGTGACCGGAGCCGAAGTGGTTCGGGTGGAATGGGTCAAGTCGGCCGACGGCAGGATGACCATGAGGGAAACCGATACCGCCGAAATACTTAAAGCCGACCTTGTGCTGCTCTCCATGGGCTTCGTGCATCCGGTTCACGAGGGTCTCCTCGACGATCTCAAGCTGAAATACGACGGTCGCGGCAACATAGCCGTCGAATCCTGCGCCTCGTCGATGAAAAAGGTGTTCGCCGCCGGCGACGCCGCTTCGGGAGCCAGCCTCGTCGTAAGAGCCATAGATTCGGGCAGAAGGACGGCGAAGGCGATAAACGAGTTTCTTAGGGATGTCGAATAAATAACTTATAAGGGATGCCGTTCGGATTTTTAGCACACAGATGACACAGATGACACAGATTTTACAAATTTACGCGGATTTGAATCCGCGTAAATCTGTAAAATCTGTAAAATCTGTAAAATCTGTAAAATCTGTAAAATCTGTGTCATCTGTGTGCTAAGTTATTTATTCGACATCCCTTAATTATGAATTGTGAAAAAAATGAAGAAGTTAAACGGAACTACGGTTCAAAGAAAATTATACAGGGAACGTGTGGTTCAATTCGGCGAAGGCAATTTTCTGCGGGCGTTTGTCGATTGGATAGTGTGGAACATGAACGAGAAGGCTGGATTCGACGCCGGAGTGACGGTGGTGCAGCCGATAGCCGGCGGGACGATAGATGCGCTGAACGAACAAGACGGATTGTATCACCTTATTCTTAAGGGTCTCGACGGAGGCAAACCCGTTTACGACGTGAAACTGATCGACGTTGTGACGCGCGGACTGAATCCCTACTCGCAGTTCGACGAATATTTGCAACTCGCCGAAAATCCCGACTTTCGTTTCATCGTGTCCAATACCACTGAGGCGGGCATCGCTTTCGATCCCGACAACAGGTTCGACGACGCCCCCGCCGGAAGCTATCCGGGCAAACTCGTGCAGCTGCTCTACCGTCGCTTCACGGCGTTCGGCGGAGCGCGCAACAGGGGGTTCATCATCTTTCCCTGCGAACTGATATTCGAAAACGGGCGCGTCCTGAAGGCGTGCATCGATAAGTATATCGAACATTGGCGTCTCGGACAGGATTTCGCCGACTGGGTCAACGAAGCCTGCGGAATATACAGCACTCTGGTAGATCGCATAGTGCCGGGCTATCCTCGCGAATCAGCCGACGAGATAAAATCGCGCATCGGCTTCGACGACAAACTTCTTGTTGAAGGCGAAATATTTCATCTCTGGGTAATCGAGGCTCCGCAGTCTGTGGCGCTCGAATTTCCGGCCGACAAAGCGGGGCTGAACGTTCTGTTCGTTCCGAGCGAAGAACCCTACCACGAGCGCAAAGTCACGCTGCTGAACGGTCCGCACACCGTTCTTTCGCCCGTCGGCTATCTGTCGGGGCTGAACACGGTGCGCGAGTGCGTGGAGCACGAGACCGTGGGCGCTTTCGCGCGCAAGGTGATGTACGACGAACTGCTCCCGACGCTGAACATGCCCGAAGAGGAGCTGAAACGTTTTGCCGACGACGTTTTCGACCGTTTCCGCAACCCTTATGTGAATCACCTGCTCGCGAGCATAATGCTCAATGCCTTTCCCAAATTCAGAACACGCGATTTGCCCGGACTGAAAAAGTATCTCGAACTTCGGGGAACGCTGCCCGACGGTCTGACGCTGGGACTTGCGGCAATCATTGCCTACTATCGAGGCGGAAAACGCGGCGAAGAAGAAATACCCGTGCGCGACGATCCTAAAATCCTCGCCCTCCTGCAATCGCTCCATGCAGCCGGCAACGCCGAACAAACGGCGCGGGGCGTTCTCGCGGCGGATTTCATCTGGGGCGAAAACCTCGACGAAATACCCGGCTTGACTGCCAAGGTGACCGACTATCTGAACGACATCGAGGCGAAGGGAATGACGGCGACAGTCGGGGAACTTATCGGCAACAGCAACGGACGATGAGTATATTTATAAGGATAAATCCCGCCGACAACGTGGCGGTGGCGGTGGAAGCGGCGCGCGGGGGCGAACTCTATCGCGTGGGAGACGAGGATATTGTTCCGACGAGCGATATTCCCGCCGGACATAAAATAGCGCTGCAAGAGTTCGCTGTCGGCGACAGCATCGTTAAATACGGCGCGCAGATGGGACACGCGACGAAACCCGTGCGGCGCGGCGATCTCGTGAACGAGAATAACATCAAAACCAATCTGTCGGGCATTTCCGAATATAGCTATTCTCCCTCGCCGCCGCCAGCCCTGAACTCGGTCGAACGGCTTACGTTCAAAGGCTATCGACGCAACGACGGAAAGGCGGGAATACGCAACGAAATATGGATTGTTCCCTCCGTAGGATGCGTGAACGGAATTGCGAAGAGACTTGCCGACGAGTTTTCCCGCGAAGCCGAACAGGTTGATGCGGTGGTTGCTTTTCCCCACAACTACGGATGTTCGCAGCTGGGCGACGACCACGAGAATACTCGCCGAATACTTCGCGACATGATTCTGCATCCCAATGCGGGAGGGGTGCTCGCAGTCGGGCTGGGATGCGAGAACAATCAGCTTGGCGCTCTGCGCGAAATGCTGGGCGAATATGATCCGGAACGGGTGAAGTTTCTCATTGCGCAGGAAGTCGGCGACGAACACGAGGAAGGCATGAAACTCCTGCGCGAACTCTATTCCGTTGCCTCGCGCGATCGACGCACCGATATTCCGTTCGGCGAACTGAAGGCGGGACTGAAATGCGGGGGTTCCGACGGTTTTTCCGGTATCACGGCGAATCCGCTGCTGGGCGTTTTTTCGGATTTTCTCGTGTCGCAGGGCGGAACGAGCGTGCTTACGGAAGTGCCGGAAATGTTCGGCGCCGAAACCATACTGATGGACCGCTGCATCGACCGGAAAACGTTCGACAAGACAGTACGCATGATCAACGATTTCAAAGCGTATTTCATTGCCAGCGGTCAGCCTATCTACGAAAATCCTTCGCCCGGCAACAAGGCGGGAGGAATATCCACGCTGGAGGAAAAATCGCTGGGATGCACCCAGAAGGCCGGCGCTTCGGCGGTGAAGGACGTGCTGAACTACGGCGATATACTCAAAACGTCGGGCTTGAATCTGTTGAGCGCTCCGGGGAATGATCTTGTCGCAAGCACGGCTCTCGCCGCCGCCGGCTGTCATTTCGTTCTGTTCACCACGGGCAGAGGCACCCCGTTCGGCACATTCGTGCCTACGATAAAGATTTCCACCAACAGCCGACTGCACGCAAACAAACCGGACTGGATAGACTTCAACGCCGGCGCTCTGCTCGAAGGCGAAAGCATGGAATCGCTCGCGAAACGTTTCGCGGAGTTTATCGTCGATGTCGCCGAAGGAAAAAAAGTCAACAGCGAGAAAAAAAATTATAGGGAAATAGCAATTTTTAAAACCGGAGTAACCTTGTGATATTTCGTATGTTCGGAAATTGAGGCGGGAAAGGGAAAAAATATTTTCGGAAAAAGTATTTGCCGGTAAAAATATTTGTATTACTTTTGAGCCGTCGAAAAATAAGACTTGGTAGTATAAAGAGCTTTGACTGATTGATATATGAATATTTTAGTTTTAAATTGCGGTAGTTCGTCCATAAAGTATCAAATGCTCGACATGTCGGGCAATGCTAATAAAGTCCTCGCAAAGGGGATAGTGGAGCGAGTGGGTTTGTCGGAAGGAGTATTGGTGCACAAACCGGCAGGCAAGGATGTATTCACTCTGGAACGTCCCTTTCCAGACCATATCAATGGAATCAGCGCAGTACTCGAAGCACTGACTGATAAGTATCACGGCGTAATCAGCGACATTCATCTCATAAACGCGGCAGGACACCGCATAGCGCACGGAGGCGAATACTTTTCGGGCAGCGTTCTCGTGAACGAGGAAACGAAAGCAAAGATAGCCAAATGCTCCGCTCTGGCTCCGTTGCACAATCCCGCCAATCTGAAAGGCATAGAATCAATGGAGAACATATTGCCCGGAGTGCCGCAGGTTGCAGTATTCGACACGTCGTTTCATCAGACTATCCCCGAAAAAGCATATTTATACGGACTCCCCTACTCGCTGTACGAGGAACTGCGGGTGCGCCGCTACGGATTTCACGGAACAAGCCACAAGTTCGTAGCTCTCAAAGCCTGCAATATGACGGGGCTGGACATAAACAACTCCAAAATCGTCACTTGTCACATGGGCAACGGAGTTTCCGTTACAGCGATAAAAAACGGCAAATCCATCGACACCTCAATGGGTCTCACCCCGCTCGAAGGCGCGATAATGGGCACAAGATGCGGCGACATAGACGCGGGCGTAATCACTTTCCTTCAGGAAGAAAAAAACATGTCGGTGAAGGAGGTCAACGCTTTCCTCAACAGAAACTGCGGGCTTCTGGGAATATCTGGATTGTCGTCGGACATGCGCGATCTCTGGAGCAAGAGCGCTTCGGATTCGAGAGCGAAACTGGCAATAGACATATTCGTTTACAGAATCGCGAAGTACATAGGAGCATACGCGGCGGCGATGAACGGACTCGACATGGTGGTATATACGGGAGGAATAGGCGAAAACGACTGGGATGTGAGACTCGACATTTCTGAATATCTCGAATTTCTCGGCGCCAAAATAGATAGGGAACTTAACGAGGGGCTGCGCAGCGACAAAGTAATAAGCACGCCGGACTCCAGAGTAAAGCTCGTGCTCGCCGAAACAAACGAAGAACTCGTGATAGCGACGGAAACCATGGAAACAGTAACAAAATTAAATGCAGAAAAATGATAACCTCTTTCAGTGAAATATTCGAGCATCTGAAGTCGGCAACAAAGAAACGTCTGGTTGCAGCTTACGCGAACGACGCGCATACCATAGGCGCGGTAAGCATGGCGATAGACGCCGGCATAGTCAACGCCACTCTGGTGGGAGACGCGAAGACCATCAAGGCGGTTTGCGAAAAGGAAGAAATAGATTTCAACAAGTTCAACGTCATACAAGAGGCTGACGAAAACAGGGCGGCGCTGACCGCAGTGGAGTTCGTAAGCAAAGGCGAAGGCGATCTTCTGATGAAGGGCTTGTGCAGCACCGACAAGTACATGAGAGCGATTCTCAACAAAGAGGTAGGACTGCTTCCCCCGAAGGGCGTGCTCAGTCACATCACGCTGATGAAATCCACCACCTATCACAAAATGCTCCTGTTTAGCGATATTGCGGTGATTCCCGCGCCCGACCTGAAACAGAAGGTGGCGATTTGCGGCTATCTGATAAAAGCAGCACAGTCGCTGGGCATAGAAAAACCCAAAGTCGCGATAATAGCGGCAACGGAGCAGATGTCGCCCGGCATGCAGGCGTGCGTGGATGCGGCGATAATCTCGAAAATGGCCGACAGAGGTCAAATACAAAACGCATACGTTGACGGACCGCTTGCAGTTGACGTTGCAATAGACCAGGAAGCAAAGGACATAAAGAAAGTATCCGGAACGGTGGCGGCTGACGCCGATTGCCTCTTGTTTCCGAACATTGAAGCCGGAAATGTGTTTTATAAAACAATAGGCAAGTTCACCAATTCCCAGCTTGCGGCGATAGTGGTTGGAGCGAAGGCTCCCTGCGTGCTCTCGTCGAGAGGCGACACGACGGAAACAAAGTTAAATTCAATAGCGCTTGCAGCGCTTGCAGCATTGAATCAAAAATAAAAGAAAAAAATCGGGGTGTGGCGCAGTTGGCTAGCGCGCTACGTTCGGGACGTAGAGGCCGTGTGTTCGAGTCACATCACCCCGACTTAAATGGAAATCGCGATAAACGGAAGTTTATCGCGATTCGCGTCTTCGGACTTCGGACTTCGGACTGTAACCCTTTCAGAACTTTGCGAGTTCGTAATATTTGAAAAAGTAGTATAGGGCGACTTTGTGCCATTTCGTCAGCTCCTTGTCTCCGCTTAGAATCGACGATATGGTGGATTTGTCGATTCCGGTATGAACGCTTACGTGTCGGTTTTTAAGTCCGAGTTTATTCATGCGTTTTTTTATCCATTCGGGAGAAATGGCGTCGATGTCCTTGCGGTCGAAATCGACGGCGGAAACGGTGACTTTCCATGTGTCGGGAATTTCGCCCTTCAGCATATCCCTGACTCGTTCGGTTAGTTGACGGGCATTAAGATGCAGGTCGTTAACCATGTCCTTTTGTTCGACGCGGACAATCAGTCGGTTGTTTTCGAAGGCGATTACCTCGATCACTATGTGCGCGTTTTTTCGGTACATAAGCGAGAGTGTTTTGATTCTCTCCTTAGTTTTTTCATAATTCAGACTAAATCATGTAATTTTGCGGCAAATTAATTAAACATTGACGTGGACAATTTTTTAGACAATCTGAATCCCGTTCAACGCGCTGCCGTCGAACATACGGAGGGACCGAACCTGATTATCGCCGGAGCGGGTTCCGGCAAAACAAAGGTGTTGACTTGCAAGATAGCGATGCTCCTGACTAAGGGTGTGTCTCCGTCGGCTATTCTCGCCCTGACCTTTACGAACAAGGCGGCGCGTGAAATGAAGGAGCGCGTGATGCAAGCCGTAGGCAAGCGGGCGGACATGCTGCGCATGGGAACGTTTCACTCGGTTTTTTCGCGCATTCTGCGATACGAGGCGGCGAACATAGGCTTCAATTCCAATTTCACTATATACGACGCCACCGATTCGCTGAGTCTCATCAGGGGAATAATCAAGGAAATGAATCTCGACGACAAGGTTTACAAGGAAAAGGATATTCAAAACAGAATCTCGAACTCCAAGAATCACCTGATAAGCGCCGCCGCCTACGCATCGAACGCCAAGCTGGTGGGCGACGACACGTCGATGCGCAAACCCAAAACGGCGGATATCTATTTGAAGTACGTCGCGCGGTGCAAGAGCGCCAACGCTATGGATTTCGACGACTTGCTCTTCTATTCCAACGTTCTGTTCAGAGACCGCCCGGATGTGCTGGAGAAGTACAGGCAGGTGTTTCGCTATATTCTGGTGGACGAGTATCAGGATACCAACGTGGCTCAATACCACATCGTGAACCGGCTCGCCGAAAAGGAGCGAAACATCACCGTGGTGGGCGACGACGCTCAAAGCATCTATTCGTTTCGGGGAGCGCGAATCGAGAACATTCTGAACTTCAGAAAGGATTATCCCGACTACGCCGAGTTTAAACTCGAACAGAACTATCGCTCCACGCGCACCATAGTCGATGCCGCGAACAGCCTCATCTCGAAAAACAAAAGGCAGCTGAAAAAAACCTGCTTCTCGAAGGGCGAAACAGGCGAGAAAATCGAAGTGAGCCGCGCATTCACCGACAGGGAGGAGGGCGTGCTCGTTGCCTCCTCAATCCTGGATGCCGTGCACGCCGGACGGGTGGGTTATTCCGAAACGGCGATTCTCTACCGCACGAACGCCCAGTCGAGAATCTTCGAGGATTCGCTCCGCAAGCGCAACATCCCCTACCGAATCTACGGCGGAATATCCTTCTATCAGCGCGCCGAAATAAAGGACGTTCTGGCTTACTTGCGCCTTGCGGCGAATCCGCTTGACGACGAATCGTTCCGCCGCGTGATCAACTACCCCGCGCGCGGCATAGGCGCGTCGAGCATGGAGAAGATTCAGACTTACGCCTCGACGAACGGCTTGACCCTCTGGGATACGGTTCGCTCGGTTTCGCTCCCCTCGATAGGCGTCAAGGAATCCATAGCCGCCAAAATCGTAAAGTTTGCCGACATGATAGCCGAATTCGTCCCGAAAGCCCACTCGACCGACGCCTTCGCCTTCGCCTCCGCACTGATCAACCGGTCGGGAATAAAAGCCGAGCTAAAAGCCAACAAGTCGCCCGAAGGCATCTCGCGCGCCGAAAACGTGGAAGAACTGCTCAACGGAATCAAGGAATATACCGACAGCGCGGAAAACAAGAGCGAAACGAGACCCGTCACCGAGTATCTGCAAAACGTGGCGCTGATAACCGACGCCGACAAACCGGATTCGGACGATCTCGACCGCGTGTCGCTGATGACGATCCATTCGGCAAAAGGACTTGAATTTAACTATGTCTATGTCGTGGGCATGGAGGAGGGGCTTTTTCCCGCCACCGGAACAATGACGTCGGAACACGAGCTGGAGGAGGAACGGCGACTATTTTACGTGGCGCTCACGAGAGCGGCAGTCAAAGTTCATATTTCTTTCGCGCAGGCGAGATACCGCTGGGGAAGTCTTGTGTCGCCGGTGCCGAGCCGCTTCCTGCGCGACATCGACGCCCGTTATCTGTCGGCTCCTTCCATTACGGGGTTCTCGTCGGATAGCCGGCAGCCGTTTCACGGAAGGGAATCCGGAACGGACGACGGCAACAAATGGAAGGAGGAATCGATATTCGCGCGCAAATCCTCGATAGAGGAGGGCGAATTGGACATTCGCCTCGGCACGGAGGTGGAACACGCGCGTTTCGGCCGCGGTCGCGTATGCGAAATCGAAGACTACGGCGGCAACCCGAAACTGAAAATAGACTTTCAGGAAGCGGGACAAAAAACGCTTCTGCTTAAATTCGCCAAACTGACGATAATTAAAAAGAACTGAAACGATGAATAGATTAAGGGATGTGTTAGAAATAACTTAGCACACAGATGTGACAGATGACGCGGATTTCAATTACGAATTACGAATTACGAATTACGACCGGCTTCGGCTGTATGTCCGCAGTCGGGACGTAATTCGTAATTCGTAATTCGTAATTCGTAATAATTCCCGGTAGAACCAGAATA
>JAITHX010000148.1 GCA_031279735.1 Prevotellaceae bacterium | reverse complement strand
GGAAGAGTTTCGGTGACGATGTAGAGCGAATCCCGCACGGTGACGGTGACTGAATCGCGCGCCTGCGGACAGCCTGCACCGTCAACAGTCACGAAATATTTGTTCACGCTGCCGGCTTCGGGGCTGACTGCGGTATTCGCCACGCTCCATACGGGAGTTCCTCCCTTCACTGCAACGACCGAGAGCGTCACGCTCTCGCCGAAACAGAGTGCGGTGTCGTGCATGGCGGTGACGGCAGGCGGGGCGAGTACCGTGAAAGAAGTTTCGAGAGTGTCCGTCGCGCCGTCGTCTCTCACCGTTATCATGGAGACGGAATGGGTTCCTTCGCTCAGAATCTTAGTCCATTCCTCATGGTCTTCCGCTAAATCTTCTTCCGCTCCGTCAACAAGCCAGCGAAGATGCCCCTTTGCGGTACTCATCGCGTAGCCGATGTTGGCTTTGATGTCGTAGTTATCGACACAGCCTGTCTGACCGTTGATGACCTGATCATGTATCTCGGTCACGTAAAAGTCCGCTTCTCCCTCCTCTATTATCCGGTATTCGCGCCGGGCGATGCAGCCGTAAGCGTCGGCAGCCTGAACGGTAAACGCGGCGGGGAGCTTATTGCCTGCGGGCGTTCCCGTTATCCTTCCGTCGGCGCTCAGGGACAAACCTTCGGGCAAGTCGCCCGCGACTACGGAGTATTGAGCGTTTTCGAGGTTTGAATCGAGTTGAGCGGAATAGGCGGCGGATTTTCCGGCTTGCGGAAGACTTTCGGTAGAAATGTACAGCGAATCGCGCACGGTGATTGTCACGGTGTCGGCGGCGTCGGGACACAAATCCTTGCTCGCCCTGACCGCATATTCGTTGACGCTGTTCTTTGGAGGTTTAACTGTTGTATTGCCGAGTGCGGCATTGTTGAAACTCCACTTCAAGTCGCCGTCGGAGGCTTTGACCTCAAGTTTCGCCTCTTCTCCGTAACAGATGGTCAAATCGTCCATTGCGGTTACTGAAGGAGGATAGACAACAGAGATGGAAGTCCGCAAAGTGTCGATCCTGTCTATCGCGCCGACTTGTCTTTTAGTGATCATCTCTATTTTGTGAGCGCCTTCGGACAGGTTCGCCGCCGTCCACTTCCGCTGGTTCTTAGCCGGCAGATTTTCAACTCCGTCAACCAGCCATCTCAGTTCGTCGTATGGGTAGTCGATAAAAGCCTCGACATCGAAAACGTTGCGACAGAACCGCTGTCCGTTGACGGCTATATAATGAACGGTATCGACCTCGAAATAGGCGTCGCCCTCATCGACTGTGGAAACGGTGTATTCGCGTTCCGCGACGCAACCGTGCGAATCAGTCGCCTCGACAGTGAAAGTTGCCGGCAGATTCGTCCCCGTTGGCGTTCCCGATATTTCGCCCGAAGAAGGATTGAGCGACAGTCCGTCGGGCAGGGCGCCGCTCTTCAATTTATACTCTTTCCCGTCGTTCGCGTTCAGCGAGAGACTGACGGAATAAGTCTGTCCGCTATGGGCGAGAGGCAGAGTCTGAGGCATAACGTACAGCGAGTCTCCTACGGCGACTGTTACCGCGTCCGTAGCGTCGGGGCAATGGTTTTTGCTTGCCTTGACCGCATATTCGTTGATGCTGTTCTTGGGCGGCTTGACGGTCAGGCTGCCGAGAACGGAACCGTTGAGCGTCCATTCCAGATTGCCGTCGGACTGAGTGACCTTCAACTCGGTTTGCTCTCCGTAGCACAGAAAGACATCGTCCATTGCCGTGACCGAAGGAGGCGAAACGACGTTGAACGAACCCTTCAGCTCCTCGACTGCGCCGGACTGATTTTTAACCTTCATGATTATTTCGTAGTTGCCGTCCGCGAGTTCGTCGCTCCATTCTATCCTGTCGGCGGCGTCCGTTCGTTCCGCTCCGTTGACAAACCACAGTAGATGTTTCTGATCGGGATGCATTTGATATTTCACGTCGGCTTTGACGAGATAATCCTTCCGGCAGAAACTCTGTCCGATTAGATCGACATAGACTATGTCGTTGACCGAGAAGGAAGCCGTAGCCTCGAAATCAAGAGTGTATTCTCTGGAAAACGGACAGCCGACGGCATCCTTCACTTCGACGGTGAAAGTCGAAGCGCCGGTGGCGTTTGCGGGAGTTCCGGATATTTTGCCCGTGGCCGGATCGAACGCAAGTCCGTTTGGCAATGAGCCTGAAACAATCCTGAACTCCGACGGATTGCTGATCGTGAGAAGAGTCTGTTCGTAGGCTTGCGATTCCTTGCAGGGAGGCAGGGATTGCGGAGTGATATACAGCGAATCGCCGGCAGTTATCGTCACCTTGTCGCTTGCGTCCGCGCAACCCTGTTTGCTTGCCGTCACCGTGTATTCGCCGGAGCTGCCGGCGGCGGGTTTAAAGCTCGTGCCGGAAACGGCGGAACCGTTGAGCGTCCATTTCAAGTTGCCGTCGGAGGCTTTGACCTCAAGTTTTACTTCCTGTCCGAAACAGACCGACAAATCGTCCATTGCAGTGACCGAAGGCGGTTGCCCGACGGTCAGCTTGACGGAACCTTCGGATTCGCAGCCGCTGTCGCCCGCCTTGATATAATAATGGTGAACGCCCGGTTCCGGATCGGCGGCGGGCTTGAACGCAAGCCCTTCGCCGAGTTTGTTTCCGTAGGAGTTGTCGGCGAACCACTGGTAGGTTGTTCGAGGCGAAGGATTTTTCAGTTTGAACTCGATGTTTCCGCCCTTGCAGACTTCGAGATCGTCTGTTTCGATGTTCGGACGTCCCAGAACCGTGAAGGCGGTGCGTAAGGTTTGGACGTCGCCGTATTCGTCCTTCACCGTCATGGCGACGGTATGTTCGCCCGGAGCGAGGATTTTCTCCCAGAGGATTTTGTCGGCAGCTGCGGATTCGTCGATGCCGTCAACAGTCCATTTCAGGTGCCCCGGATCGGAATGCATGGCGTGTTTTATGTCAGCCCTGATTTCATATCTGTCGAGGCAGAATTGTTTTTCGTCTATTTCCAGATAATGAATCTCATTGACATAAAAATCGAAGTCGAGCTTGCGCGCGCCTGCGCCCGCCAGATAATAATAGGATTCGTAGCTGCCGAGTCCGTAGCCCATAGCCGATAGTCCCGCGGAGTTGTCGAACACGTAGGTTGCCGAAGGATTGGTCAGTTTCATTGTGTAATAGGAATAACCCGACGACAGATTGTCCGTCCACTTTCCGCCCGAAAGAGCCTGCTCTTTGCCTCCGCCAACGGAAAAAGTAGTGGAGTTTTTGCTGGCAGCGGGAGTTATGATGATGGCGTAGTGGTCGGTTATCAAAGAAGTTGTCGATTGCGCAAAAGGCGCCATGACCACTCTGGGAATAGTCTGTTCAAAAGGCGGCACCATAGCCATGGCGGGGTCGCCCGAATTGGGGATGAAATTCTTGGAACCCATGAGGTAAGCGTTAACCGCCACGGGCTTGGCGGCGGAAACGAAACACCCGTTATCCTTCTGCTCGACTTCTATTTCAACAAACTGTCCTGCGTTCAGAATCACGGAACTGCCGGACTGCGTATAGTTGCCGCCCTTTATGGAGCCGCCCGCAAGCTGCACTTCCGTTCCGTTTTCCGAAGCGACTATTCTCGCCCTGTCTTTTCCCCGATTCGTGACCGGTATCAGGAAGTTCTTTCCCCACGAAGTCACCGGAGCCAGCTGCTGAAAAAGACAGTCGCAAGCCTCGACGCCTTTGGGAATAAGCGCGCATGAATTTGAGGAGAAATAGGCAACAGGTTTGGATGCTGTGAAATGATAGCCGGTGACTTCCTCGATATCGTCGGGATAATAGGCGTAAACATCTCCCTTTTTCAGAGTGGTGAGCTGGGTGCCGTTCATGTGGACGGTGGTGCCGTCCTCTGTGGCGACGATAAGGCATCCGTCGGGTTCGATTCCTATTGCCGCAGAAGTGTATCCCAGATGATAGTACTCTGTGCCAAGATTATCCAGAGGCAGGACGTTGGTTGCGTCGTTCGAAGCCTGAGACATGTTGACTATATAAAGGGAAATATCCCGCGAGGAGGTTATGTGCAGCGAACTGTTGCTTCTCCCGCCCTTGCTGTGCACGGCTTTCATCTCGGCTGGAGTCAAGGTTTTGGTATAGACCTGTCCGGCTGAAACATTGATGGAGGAGTTCAGAGCGGGGTTTTTTGTAAATTCCAAGTTGACCGTCGTATTTTCGGTTGCCACGAAACGAATCTGAAAAATAAGTTCCAGTATTCCGCCGCTGCCGTAATTGTCGTTAACGAGATCGACATTACGTCCGTATGACAACCAGAAATCTCTGCCGAAAGTTGTACCGTTTTGTCCGTGAACGGTTTGAAAACACAAGAAACAAAAGGTCAAAAGAATAAACTTCTTCACGACCGCAGTATAATTTTTCATAAAACCCATTAAATTTTCGTCTTTAAAATGCCTGCTTAATGTGTTGCCGAAGCTGCTTGCACAATTAAACACTTTCTAATAATTTGCAAAGTAAATGCATTGTTCGTTATGATGAAGTTAACGAATGTTAAATCTATTGCGAAAATAGTTAAATAAAACAAAGCGCGGGGTGTCAATCCATGTGAATTATCCCATATTAAAGTGAGCGCAATTTATTGATGAATTGTGTTTATCCGTAAGGAGAAGCCGTCCGTAACAGTTTGTTCGAGTTTCTGCAAAAAACCGCTCGAAAGTCGCTGGCAAACCGGGTTCCGCCGTAAAAAAGGCGAATTTTCGATAATGAATCCCAAGAATCCGGAAGGGATGTGTTGGAAATAACTTGTAAGGGATGTCGTTCGGTTTTTTAGCACACAGATGACACAGATGACGCAGATTTACACAGACGACGCGGATTCGACGGATTTACGCGGATTCAAATCCGACGCATCCATAGTCTCCGCGAGTTCCGCGTCCGATGCGGGCGCCCGTCCCGACGGAGCCTTAACCCGCCCTGAGCCTTCAAATTTTCCGGCTTCCGGCGTTATTTTCGAGACTCGCATGTTTTTCGACATAATTCGCGCGTTTCGACCGTCTTTTTACGTTTTTGAAGCCTCCACACATTCAGCGCGATACGGTCTATGCTCGCGGCACCCCCGACCATAACGCCCTGAAACAAGCCTCGCTGTCGTCATTTCTTCGTCCTGCCTTCGTTCTTCCTTCGTTCTTCCTTCGTTCTTCCTTCGTTCTTCCGTGCTCGGAACGACGATATGCTCTGCGGCATTTAGGGATGTGTTATAAATAACTTATAGCCGTCAGTTTCGGTCGATTTCTGTCGACAGAAATCGACCCAACTCGACAGAAATCAACCCAACCCGACTGACAACAACCAACGACAACCGCAGGTTCCATTAATTGTTAATTGTTAATTGTTAATTGTTAATGCCTGTCGGACGAGTGGAGAGAGACTGAGGACACTGAGCCGATAGGCATTAACAATTGACAATTAACAATTGACAATTAACAATTAACAATTAACAATTAACCATTCTTCTCGTTTACCGCATTGCTTACGGACAGGATCATGCCGAATGCGGCGCTTATGACCATGATGGAAGTTCCGCCGGTGCTGATCATGGGCAGATTCTGTCCGGTGACGGGGAGAACGCCTATGGACACTCCTATATGGACAAGCGCTTGAATGACTATCATTAGAACCATGCCCGACAGGAGCAGCGACGGAAAGATTTTTGAGGGAAAGACTTTGCTGCTTTTCGAGATGACGACTACAACCCGATAGAACAGCCAAAAATACAGAAACATGATGGCGAGCGCGCCCAGCGTTCCGTATTCTTCCACTATGATGGCGTAGATGTAGTCGTTGTTGGCTTCGGGGAGGATTACGCGGTAAACGCTGTTGCCGGGTCCCTTGCCCTTGAGGCGGGAAAGGAAGCTGCCGGAGTTCATTGCAAATTCCGCGATTTGAGCTTGTGTGATTTCCTGCTTCGCGCTGTCGGGGCGGTCCTTTATTTTCTCAACGAAGGCGGAGATTCTGCTCTTTGCCGTTTCGCTGCGACCGAGATACTGATCGACCATGAAGTATAGACAGCAGGCTCCGAGGAAGAACCAGAGCGTCATCAGCAGGTATTTCCTGTTCGATACGCCCATCAGTATGAGCAGTAGCGATGTGAAACCTATCATCAGCACGGATGACGTGTGCCGGTCGATGATTAGCGCGCAGACGGCGCCGACCGGCACCAGCGCCATCCAGAAGTATTCCATCGGCTTCTTGAATCCCTCGCTTATCACTTTTGCCAGATAGACGATGATTATCAGTCGCGCAAATTCGGAGGGCTGCACTCTGAACATCCACCGGCTCTTGGAAACGAGCATGGTGATGAGCAGCAGCAGCACTATGAAGAGCAAGGCTCCGGGAGCGTGCTTCTTGAACACGGGAAACGGTATCCTGTGCATGAAGTACACCAGCAGAAAGCCCGCTCCCAGAAACCGTATGTGCGAAAACAGTTCCCCGAATAGATTGCCCGACCGCAGGGTCTGTTTGTAGGTGCTTGAATACACTGCCAGAACCGACACGGTCAGAAGTATGAAGAAAATACTCCAGATTTGTTTGTCGCCTTTGAGCTTGACGGGGAACAGATTCATTTATCTCTTTTTTGCGGAGTAAACCCATGCGCTTTCCATGTATCTGTCGTTGTATTCGCGTTTGAACGCGCTTGCTTCTTCGCGCGAGGAGAAACTGCCTATAGTCACGGGGGTCAGGTTGCCGAGTTTGGCGATGATGGCGGCGTTGGGGTAGCCTTCTCTCTTGCAGTGAACAACGAATCGTTCGGCGTTCATCCTGTCCTCGAAGCATCCGGCTATTACATGATAGCTGAGAGAATTGCCCGCGTATTCGGCAGACACGGCGCGAACTTTGACCTCGCTGACGCCCGTCGCCGTCGCCTTCGTTGTCGTTGTCGCCTTCGTCGTCGCCTTCGTTGTCGTTGTCGTCGCCGCAGTTTTGACTTCCGCCGCAGTCCTGACTTCAGGCGCGCTTTCGGCTATGGTAAACTGTTTTTCGGGCGTTTCCACCTTCGAGATGAGAGGCTCCAGAGGCATGGCGGCGTCGGTTATGCCGAACAGATAATAGGTGAACGTTCCGAGCATTATGCAGGATATTCCTGCCGTTGCGATTGCCGAGCCGATGCGGTGCCGTCTGCGTTTTTGCAGGTAGTTGAGAGGAAGGGGCGCGATTGCCTCGTTGTGTTTTTCGAGGTCGATTTCCGGCACGAACTGGATGTTGTTGCTTTCCTGATAGAGATAGCCCAGACCGGAGATGTTGAACCGTCGTTTGTTTTCCATTGCGGACAGGGCATTTCTGACGAAATTCTGCAACATTTCGGGCGCGTTGCCGATGCCGTAGCTGCGCAGTTCCTTTTCGAGAAAACCGTCGTCGGTTTTCAGCAGAGAGGAAAACACTATGGTTCTGTCGGACGAGTTGTTGATGAACGCTCCGAGATTCGGAATTATCACCCTTCTGTTGTTGAGAACCGCTTGCTGAAGAATTTTTTCAAAACCGTACATATTATTCTGTCATTTTTATGAATCAAGTTATTTCATTCCGCTCAGCACGCCTCTGAAGTATCCGACGGATTCCGCCAGTCCCGCAAGAGGATCGGTCATGTCCTTTTCAAATTCGAGGCTGCACGCTCCGCTGTACTTCACTTTGCGCAGCATCTTCACGAAGGCCGGGATGTCGATGACGCCGCGTCCCATTTCGCAGGTTTTACCCGATTTGTCCGCCGCCGTAACATCCTTGATGTGTATGTCGAAGACGCGGGCGTGGTATTTCTTGAGGTCGTCGGCGGGGTTGAATCCGTCGCGGGTGTCGTGACCTATGTCCAGGCAGATGCCCATGCGGGCGTCGAGACCGCCGACATGCTCCATCACGTCCTTGGCGTTGGGATAGAGCTTGATGTCGGGTCCGTGGATGTGAATGGCGTATTTGAAGTCGTATTCCTTCACTTTGCTTTCGATGTAGGGCAGGAGTTCGTGGTTCGGCACGCCGACTATGAGTTTCACTCCTACGCGCTTCGCGTAGTCGAAGGCGATATCGGCTTCCGACTGGGTTTTCATGTAAATGGGTCCCACTCCGTAGCCGGTTACGTTTTTCGCTTTCAGTTTGTCGTGAAAGGCTTTGATTTCGGCGTCGGAGCTTTTCAGCGGGAGGTGAAAATCCTTGATGCAAAGATAATGCAGGTCCATGCGCTGCATCATTTTCAGGGATTCGTCGATGCCGAAGTTGACGAAGCTGTAGCCCGCCATCGCCAGCTTGAACGTATCCTCTTTTTTTGCTGTTTTGACGGGCGGACTGCCGTACAGCCCTTCGCCCGACGCGATCGGCAGCGCTATTGCGCCAAGCATTGCCGCTCCTGTCTTCCTGATGAATATTCTTCTTTCCATATTAAAATTAATCAATACTTTATAATAACGTAAAACAATCTAACATAAAACCGCGCAAAATTAAGAATAATTCTCTAAGTACCGACAGTGCCGTGTGAAATTATACAAAAAATAACGTTTGTTTGCAAAGAACTACATTCTGTCGGGAACGTCGATCCCTAACAGCAACATCCCCCGACGTATAGTTTCCGCCGTCAGAAACGACAGCGTCAGACGAAGGCTGCGAACCCCAGAGTCTTCTTCCCGCAGCACGGGATGCTCGTGGTAAAACTGATTGTATTCCTTTGCGAGTTCAAATACATAGTTGGCTATCAGTGCCGGAGAGAGGTTTTCGCCTGCAAGCGCCACCGTTTCCGGAAAGGATTCGAGACGCCGTATCAGTTCGATTTCCATCTTGTCGGGTTCGGCTCCGCTCGAATCGAGAGGGAAGCCTGCCGCATTGCTTTTGCGCAAGAGCGACTTGATGCGGGCGTGGGTGTACTGGATGAAGGCTCCGGTGTTTCCGTTAAAATCTATGGATTCTTTAGGGTCGAAAAGCATGGTCTTTACCGGATCAACTTTAAGAATAAAGTATTTTAGCGACCCCAGCCCTATGGTGCGAACAGTGGACGAGGCTTCGGCTTCGGTCATTTCGTCGAGCTTTCCCAGTTTTTCCGACATTTCCCGCGCCGTGCGGATCATCTCGTCGATGAGGTCGTCGGCGTCCACCACTGTGCCTTCGCGCGATTTCATCTTGCCTTCGGGCAGTTCCACCATTCCGTAGGAAAGATGATAGATGCTGTCCGACCACCCGTAGCCCAATTTCAGCAGTATGAGTTTGAGCACTTGGAAATGATAGTTCTGTTCGTTTCCCACCGTATAGATCAGCTTGTCGAATCCGTATTCGGCGTAACGCTGTTCGGCAGTGCCGAGATCCTGTGTCATGTAAACCGAAGTGCCGTCGCTTCTGAGCAGGAGCTTCCGGTCGAGACCGTCGGCGACGAGGTCTATCCACACCGAGCCGTCGTCCTGCCGGAAGAATACGCCCTTTGCCAGCCCTTCCTCGACGATTTTCTTGCCGAGCACCCAGGTGTCCGATTCGTAATAGGTCTTGTCGAACGAGATGCCGAGTTTCCGATAGGTTTCGTCGAATCCGGCGTAAACCCAGCTGTTCATTGTAGTCCAGAGTTCCATAGTTTCGGGATCGCGGGCTTCCCACTTGCGCAGCATTTCGCGCGCCTCGACGAAAATAGGCGCTTCGGCTTCGGCTTCAGCCTGCGTCATCCCGCCCGCCGTCAGTTCCGCTATCTGCGACTTGTATTCGCGGTCGAACCTCACGTAATACTTGCCCGCCAGATGATCGCCCTTCATTCCGGAGCTTTCGGGAGTTTCGTCTCCGCCGAACTTCTGCCGCGCCACCATCGACTTGCAGATGTGAATCCCGCGATCGTTCACCAGATTGACTTTGATTACCTCGTGTCCGCAGGCTTCGAGTATTTTCGCCACCGACCATCCGAGCAGATTGTTGCGAATGTGTCCGAGATGAAGCGGCTTGTTGGTGTTGGGCGAAGAATACTCTATCATGAAACGCTTGCCGGTGGGCGGCGCGAAACCGAACGACTTGTCGCCCGCGCTGGCTTCGAGTCTTGCGCGCCAGAACGCGGGTTTGAGCTTTATGTTCAGAAAGCCCTTCACGGTGTTGACGCTTTCTACAAAATCGAGACTTTCGAGCAGCCGTTCCCCTATTTCGCCCGCAGTCTGCTCCGGCGACTTCCGGCTCAACTTGAGCAGCGGAAAAACAACCAGCGTATAATCGCCGTCAAAATCCTTCCGCGTTTTCTGAATCTGAATCAGACTTTCGGAAACGTTCGAGCCGTACAGCTCCTTCGCTGCTTCCGTTGCGCCCGACTTAATAACAGTTTCTACATTCATGCCTTTATATATGTATATGTATATTTTTTAACAATGGTTCCGTACCACAAAACACGATGCAAAGGTAATCAATTATGAATTATGAATTATGAATTATGAATTGCCTGCGGATACGGGAGAGATTAGGAGCGATAGAGCCGGATGG
This sequence comes from Prevotellaceae bacterium, assembly GCA_031279735.1. Classification (GTDB taxonomy): domain Bacteria; phylum Bacteroidota; class Bacteroidia; order Bacteroidales; family UBA932; genus JAIRLF01. The sequence goes on along the minus strand of JAITHX010000148.1, from coordinate 3,136 downwards.
CAGGGTGTCCAAAATCCCATATCGGTACAAAAATATCTTCGCCCCGTTTTTCACCGCGTTGCGGTGTTTTTTTGACGCAAAGGGCGCAAAGGCTTCGCAGAGGACGCAGAGGCTTCGCGTCCGTTGTGCTGTGTGTGCTTCCAAAGGACGCGAAGCCCTTGCGTCCTCTGCGAAGCCTCTGCGTCCTTAGCGTTTAAAAAAAACACCGCAACGCGGTGAAAACAGTCGTGATCGATACGGGATTTTGGACACCCCGGCCGGATGGCAATTCTTAATTCTTAATTCTTAATTCTTAGTTTCCGACACGCAGTCCGAAAGTCAGACACACATGCTCTATCTCTCCGTGAAAGATCACATCGTTGCCTGTAAGCTCCTTCCAGCTTTTCAGCTTGTCTATTCCGAACCCTACGTTTTCGGCAAGTTTTGCGAACCTGAACAATTTGGCGATAGTCGGGTTGCGAGGCTTCGACAATATTCCCTTGCCCAGCCGTTCCAGCGGGACGGGAAAACATCCGGCGTTAAAAAATTCGACCCGATTGAGGTATATTCTGATGCATGAATGAATCGGACTGAAATGATCGGTGTGCATAAGCATATTGACAAGAGCTTCCCGCAAAACCAGAAACTGGGAATCGTCATCGACGGCAAATCCCATATCGTTTATTTTAAAGGGCGTGTCCACCAGCAATCTCAGCCGTCGAATCATTACATGGTAGTATTCCCAGAGATTTTCCTGCTCCGGAATACGATACATGTAGCGGGTTTTCGCTTCCTGCACCGAATTGCCCGGAATCTCAACCAAGTCCATCCAAAACGTGGGAACATGCCTGTGTATGACTTCCGTTTTTCCGAACATCATCAATCCCGCATAAGTCAGACAACCCTTGTCGTCGGTCACTCCCGTCTTTTCGCAAAACAGATCGTCGCCGTAATCCGCGTATGTCGGCAACGACTCGTATGCTTTGAGGTAGTTGCGGTAGCCATGCAGGGAATCCCGATTCAAGCCTCCGATATTCGTGTCGGCTATTGACATTTCGGAACGAATACCGAACGACTGTTCCCGAAACATCGCCGATATTTCGCTGTTTGTGGCTCGTTGATCGCCGCTTCCGCAACGGATAAAAGTATTGGCGGGATTATTGAAATAAATCGGCTTCTGCGTGGACGACGGCACAAAAAATGCTAGCACGCTTTTGCCGTCAATTTCGTATTTACGGGCTTGAGCCGTTGGAATGGAGTTGAATTTTTGAGAGCGCAAGGCACTGAAAAAGTCGTGTTCCAGCTTCTCGACGTTGTTCACTCCGGTGACTTCAAATTCTCCGCCCTGCTGTTCGGCGCCCAATATAATCCAGCCTCCGGAAGAGTTGCAAAATGCACTCACCGTTTCCCAAATGTTTTTGGGGAGTTCGCCGCGGGCTTTCTTTACTTCAAAATCATCCCATTCGATGTCTTGAAGACGTTTTATTAAATCTTCTTTGGTCATATTTATTCTTTTTTTATGTACTTGCTTTACGCAAACAGACTGTTGCCGATTCTTTTGTTTTGCAAACACAATGTCGTAATCGGGTTACAAAGGTATAAATAATTATGAATTATGAATTATGAATTATGAATTGCCTGCGGATACGGGAGGGATTAGGAGCGATAGAGCCGGATGGCAGGGTATCCAAAATCCCATATCGGTACAAAAATATCTTCGCCCCGTTTTTCACCGCGTTGCGGTGTTTTTTTGACGCAAAGGGCGCAAAGGCTTCGCAGAGGCACCTAACGTCCGCAGGCAATTCATAATTCATAATTCATAATTCATAATTATATATACGCAGTTTCTGATTTTCTTCACCTGTTCCGGCAGCGAGAGGCTGGCAATGGAATTGCTGCGCGAGAGCGGGATGCCGGCTTTTTTCGCAAGATTTTCGAGGTATCGGGTTTTGACCGCATAGCTTGCGTTTTCCGCGCCGGTGTGTTTTGCGGAGACTATTCCGATGATGTTTCCGCGACTGTCGAACAGCGGACCGCCGCTGTTGCCCGACTGCGTGGGGGCGGAAATCTGGTACATCGAGATTATGCCGCCGAATCCTGTCGCGGAGCTGACGATGCCGTCGGTGAGCTTCACTTCTTCGCCCATGCTTGCCGTCAGGGGGTAGCCGAGCGTAAAGACTCTTTCGCCCGCGTCGGACTGTTCGCTGCGGAAGGAGTAGGGCAGGGGAGAGGCGGGGCGGGCGGCGGTCAGCTTGAGTATTGCGAGGTCGTTTTTTTTGTCTGCGGCAACCGTTTGCGCTTGCAGGGCTGTGGCGAAGTCGCCGTTGAATCCTCTGACTTCGATGCGGGCGGCATTTTCTATCACGTGGAAGCAGGTGACGATGTAGCCGGCGCTGTTGAGGGCGAAGCCGGTGCCGGTGCTGAGGGTTGCGTGCTGTCGGGCGGCGTCGGGCGGGCGCTGCCGTTCGCGCGATTTGTCGGCGCAGGCGCAAACGGCGTTGAGAAGGTCTTCGCCTATGGTTCCGGGATTTACGCGCGAAAAGCTGATTTTGTTAAATTCGTTCGATTCTATCACTTTCCCCTGCTTGTCGTAGTGGACGCTGCCCGCGAGCGCCGACTGATGTTTGATGCAGTCGAAAAGGTTCAGATACATGGTGTGCGAGTAGCCGGCGAAGCCTTTCGTCGAAAGTCCCGAACGGCGGCGGGAGGCGATTTTCGACTTCGCGGATTCCGAACACACAACGGTTGCGCGGACATAGTCGCCGGCGCGTCCCCGCTCCACTTCAACGGTATGGGGCAGGAACCAGTACCGGATATTGTCGGTGGTTTCGCCCACGTATGTGCCGGATTCGTGACTGTACGGGCGATTCTGCTGCGCGGCGGCAGGATTCAGTCCCATGGTCAGCACGAGGGTCAGCTCAAGTGTCAGCACGAGGGTCAGCTCAAGTGTCAGTCCGAGGATCAGACCAAGTATTGCCGTCAGGCATGTCGGTATTTTTCTTCCCGTTGTCATAAATAACGCTATTTCAATTACGAATTACGAATCAATTACGAATTACGAATCAATTACGAATTACGAATTACGAATTACGTCCTGTCTCGTCTGTACGTCCGAAGCCGGTCGTAATTCGTAATTCGTAATTCGTAATTCGTAATT
>JAITHX010000059.1 GCA_031279735.1 Prevotellaceae bacterium | reverse complement strand
CTCTGAAAGTTCCCCGCAAGCCTGCGGGAGACTTTCAGAAGGCTCTGAAAGTTCCCCGCAAGCCTGCGGGAGACTTTCAGAAGGCTCTGAAAGTTCCCCGCAGGCTTGCGGGAGACTTTCAGCGGACGTTTAAAGTTCCTTTTAACATTTTATGAATTGCCTGAGCATTAAAAATTAACGCAAAAGCACTAATTCATAATTCATAATTTACAATTCTTATTTAAGTTTTTCGGGAACAATTCGAAAGAAACATTGTTTATACCAGCGTATGGAGGAGGATAGCCCGATTCGACGGCGATCGGCTGATTCAGCCGTTAAAAAGACGACAAAATCAGTCCCGCAAAAGCAGATTCTGCATGGAAAACTGCCATTAAACGCACGATATTCCGTTCAAAAAACGCGACTATTTAACACTTGGGCAGGTGTGCCTCACCCATGAAAGCATTGTTTGCACAATACATGTTTACAGGTGTTTATTTTTAGTTTGGTTAACTGTGTTAAGGTTAATAAATATGAAATTTGACAAAAAAAAGGTTAACGCCGTTTCACGTAACGCGAATACCCGCTACCTTTGTGCCCGTAAAGATTGAGAATCGTTTGAAATAAATTAGTAATATTTATCCTCAACAATCGATTTCTTAAGAGACAAGAATTGTACAGCGAATGTTGAGGTTTGAAGCAAATATAATATTGAACGATTAAAGTCAGACTACCGCAAACACACATTATTTTTCATCAAGCGTACGTTATCCCCTAATGTACGCTTTTTCTTTTTTACGGTTATACGATAATTATACGGTCGTACGACCGTATAACTATCGTACAACTGCCGACAGGACGTTGCAGTCCTTGCAGGGGAGCGTTTCGGGCATACTGACATGCAGTCCGTCGGGTTTCATTGTCCATTTGATTTTCGCGTCGGAGCCGAGGAGGGCGACGTTCCTTATCTTTGTCTTTGTCTTTGTCGGGTTTGCGAATGAAGCTATCGAGAGTTCTTTGCCGGCGGGGTTTCCGAAGACGTGAACGTAAATAATCGTGCCTTTTTTGTTGGCGGTGAATCGGACTACTTCGTGGTTCCATGGCGCGGATTTCACGGTGCGTTCGTTGAAGTGACCGCCGGAAGCGTCGCCGTTCTCGCCGTATGTTTTCCACGGTACGGTTTCGTAGATCGCTTCTCCGTTGACGCGCAGCCACGCGCCTAATTCCTCCATTATGGCAGCCTGATCGTCGGGAATACTGCCGTCGGCGTTCACGGGTATGTTGAGGAGCATCACCCCGCGCTTGCTCACTATATCCACAAGCAGTTCCTTGAGCGTGCGCGCATCGTGCCGCAGCCCGTTTTTATCGACGTCGGCTTTCAGAAACCAGTCCTCGTTGAGCGAAGTGTCCGTTTGCCAGTATTCGTTGCGGATTCCGTCGGCAATACCTTTTTCGTAGTCGCGCAGAGTGCCTTTCTGTTCCTTTTTCACTGTTACGACGGCTTGGATCGAGCCGTGAGTCTTAAGACTGTTTTCGTACAGTCGTCTGCAAGCCTCGGTTGCGAGGGCGGGGATTTCGTCGTCGTCGAAATACAGCATGTCCGGACGATAATTCTCCGCGAGTTCCGTCAGCCGCTGCGCGAGTTCCCTTTCGAAGGGTTCGTGGTTGACGGCGTAGAGCTGTCGAGGATTCAACCCGCTCCACCATGCGCATTTTCCATCCTCGGCGGTCAGGTTTCCGTCGTAGGGTTCGCCGGCTCGCGGTCCTGTCCGGTCGGCTCCGACGGAGGGAGCCATCCAGCGTCTGGCTCTGGAAGCGTGTGCGGTTGCAGCCCATTTCAGCTGATGACGGCGGGCGGCGGCGGCAAATTCGCCGAGTATGTCGCGTTTCGGTCCTACCTTTGCTGCGTTCCAGTCGTGCACCGAACTGCTGAACAGATCGTAGTTGTCGTGGTGATTGGCGATGACGGCAACGTAGCGCGCGCCCCATTCCTTGAAACGTTTCACGGTGGCGTCGGCGTCGAACTTCTCGGCTTTCCACAGCCGGCAGAGATCCTTGTAGCCGAAATCGGCCTGATGACCGAAAGTCCTGCGGTGATACTCCCAAGCCTCCTTGCCGAAACGCTCTATTGCGGGATCGTCGGGCGCCATATACAAATGTCGGGCATACCAGCCCGCGCCCCGCGTCGGGATGCTTTGCGGACCCCAATGCAGCCACAATCCGAATTTTGCATCCTTCAGCCACTGCGGGCAGGCAAACTGTTCAAACACGTTTCCTTTGTTGCCCGTGTTGCCCGCATTGCCCGACGGAAACGCGGCTGCGCGCACGCATCCGGGCGCGACCGCCGAAGCCGCCGCCAGTATCGTTCCCGCCTTAATAAACTTGCGACGGGAAAAGTTTTGTTTCTGTAAATTCTTTTTCATGATCAATCGCTGATTATAAAATTGCGCGAAGGTAGAAAGAAACCGGAAAAAACACAATATTCGTCCCGAAATGCAAGCCGTTTTCTTTCTCTTGCGAAGCATGAAAAAGTAATAAAAAGTTTAAAAAAGCGCAATGGCGCTCTCCGCATCCTGCTGTTGATTATTAGAGCATTGATTGAATAAGAGACTCGAATCGGCATCCATTTTCCATGCGAAATGTGAAACAGATGTCTCTCAATTCAAAAATAAGTACTAAAATTGCGTCCATAAATTTTTTTGAAAGGAGGTAAAACAGTTTTATTAGTTTTAAATGCAGATGAAAACTAACAAAGTATTTCGCAGATTTGAAGACGATAGTCGAAAAGGCGAACAGGCGAAAGGGAAATTTCCCGCAAGAGAAAAAAAATCAAGACGTTCAATCTATGATGAAATTGAGGAGGAAGAAGACCTCATGGATTGCAAATTCCTTGAAAAAGATTCTATCGAGGACTATTTCTATGACGATGACGACGACGATGACTAATTGATTTTTTTTTGTTGGACGAGGCTGTTTCAATTGGAACGAACCCGACGTCGAATCGCGATTCCCGTTCCTTTGGAACAGCCTTTAGATAACCCGTAATGAAAAGATTGCAGAAACCGCTCGCAAACCTCGCTTATCTCGGCTGCCTCGCTTGTCTTGTTTGTCTCGTCTGCATGTTCGTCGCGCTCGATAGGGACGACGGGGACGAGAAATCGCCGAAAGAACTTGTCTGGGAATGGAATAAAGCCAACAACGCCAAAAACCTCGACGCGCTCGCAAAACTCTACGATTCCCGCGTGCGCTACTACCAGTTTCTACGCTCGTCCGACGAATGTATAGCCCTCAAAGCACTATGCTTCAGAGAACATCCCGAAGCGGAGCAAATCATCGAAGGCAGACTTTTCGTCGATGTTCAGAGAGCCGACCTCGTGAGAATCAATTTCACCAAAACCCTGAAACGCGGCAGAACGCGGGAACGACTGCCCGCCTATCTGATTTTCGTCAAGCGGGGGAACGCATGGAAAATTTATGCCGAAAGCGATTTGTACACCGACCGGCGGCTGGCGTCGGCAGGCGACATCGCTCCCGACGCCATCATAGGCGACTTCAACGGGGACGGGGAAACGGATTACGCATGGACGGAAACTTCTCCCGACGCTGACGGAACTTCCGGAATACGTTTTTCGGGACCGATTGCGCCTCTCGTTCCGGGCGCTGCGGTGCGGGGAGCGCCGGCAAACAGGGGAGACCTCGACGGAGACGGAGCCGACGAAATAGAAGTCCCGCTCGGCAACCGAACGGCAGACACGGTTATTTTCGCGACATACACATATAAACACGGAGAATGGATTGAGTTCCGAGATTCGGAATAAAAAAAGGTTCTACCGTGAATTGTGTGGAAAACCCCTAAAACCCTTATTTTTCGGTTCTACTGGGAATTGTGTGGAAAAAGGTTGCGTGTTTTTTCACCGCGTCGCGGTGTTTTTGTAACGCAAGGGGCGCAAAGGCTTCGCAAAGGGCGCAAGGGCTTCGCGTCCTTTGCGCAAGGTCGCTGGAGGTTGCGGATCAAGACCGGCAGCCGGCGCTCTTCGCAAAGTACGCGAAGCCCTTGCGCCCTTTGCGAAGCCTCTGCGCCCCTTGCGTTACAAAAACACCGCAACGCGGTGAAAAAACACGCAAGCTTTTTCCACACAATTCCCAGCAGAACCAAAATTAAGAATTAAGAATTAAGAATTGCCTGACGGACAATAATCCAAAGTACGCTCCGGCAGTTTAAAACGGAAAGTTGTCGGGACGTCCTGTTTTCAGGACGTCCTTTTTTTGTGAACCTCAGAATCAATTAATCCGAAGAGTCCCTGCGACTAGCGTGACCCGTCGCCGTCATGAGCGCGCTTCATTGACGTCATTGAGCTTGCTTCATTGAACTCGATGAGCTTGCTTCATTAAACTCGATGAGCTTGCTTCATTAAACTCAATGAGCTTGCTTCATTGAACTCAATGAGCTTGCTTCATTGAACTTAATGAGCTTGCTTCATTGAACTTAATGAGCTTGCTTCATTTCAATTACGAATTACGAATTACGAATTACGGCCGGCTTCGGCTGTACGTCCGCAGTCGGTCGTAATTCGTAATTCGTAATTCGTAATTGAATTCGTAATTCGTAATTCGTAATTCGTAATTCGTAATTATCTTTGCGCTGTCAAAAAAAGCAGACGAAATGTTTATGATGAGGTTAGTTATTATGACGAATAGAGTAACATTAGAGTAACATTAGGATAACAGTTATGTCAACGAAAGAAATTATTGTTTTTGCGGCGTTTTTTACGCTGTGCGCTAATGCCGGATTTGCGAAGACGGCGACTGAAAGCGACGCTCTGCTCCGCAATATTCAGGTCGGAATAAGTGAAAATTATGCCAAAGCGAGGGAATATACTGATGTTGCCCGGTCGTTATATCCCGACAATTACATGATTAATCAACATGCCGAAACACTCGGCGACAAGAAATAGCCATTATTTAATATCAAGTATGCCATTCATATCGGAAAAAGCTAGGGAAATGCCCGCTTCGCCCATTCGGAAGCTCGTCCCGTATTCGGACGCTGCCAAAGCGAGGGGTATCAAAGTTTATCATCTCAATATCGGTCAGCCCGATATTCCTTCGCCTCAAGCCGCGCTCGACGCCGTGCGCGCGTTCGGCAACGCGACTATTGAATACGGTCACTCGGCGGGGAATCTCTCCTACCGCCTGAAACTGTCGAAGTATTACGGAAGTCTGGGTGTCGATGTCGGCTCCGACGACATTCTGATTACTACCGGCGGCTCGGAAGCTCTGCTGACAGCGCTCCATGTGTGTCTTGATCCGGGCGACGAAGTGATGGTGCCGGAACCGTTCTACACTAATTATAATTCGTTTGCCATACAGACGGGGGTGAACATCGTGCCGCTGACCACGAACATCGAATCCGGTTTCGCTCTGCCTCCGGTCGAGGAATTCGAGAAGGCGATTACGCCCCGCACCAGAGCGCTGCTGCTGTGCAATCCCAACAATCCCACCGGCTACAGGTATTCGAGGGCGGAACTCGAAAAGGTACGGGAGATGGTTGCTCGTCACGATCTGTTTCTTATCTCCGACGAGGTGTACCGCGACTTCTGCTATGGCGACGAACCCTACTTTTCGTGCATGGAGCTGAAGGGTATAGAGAGCAACACGGTGCTTATTGATTCCACTTCGAAGCGTTACAGCATGTGCGGAATACGGGTCGGCGCGCTGATAACGAAAAACAGGGAGATAATCGACGCGGCGCTGCGTTTTTCGCAGGCTCGTCTCTGCGCCCCGATACTCGGACAGGCAGCAGCCGAAGCCGCTTTGGATACTCCGGCGGAATATTTCGCCGAAATACACGAAGAGTATAAACGACGGCGCGATTGTTTGATAGACGGACTTGGAGGAATAGAGGGCGCGGTGTGTCCCAAGCCCGAAGGCGCTTTCTATACCATGGTGAAGCTGCCTGTGGACAATGCGGAAAACTTCGCGCGCTGGATGCTCGAATGTTTCGACTATAAGAAACAGACTGTAATGGTTGCTCCCGGAGCCGGATTCTATAAGTCCGCAAACGCGGGCATCGACCAGGTGCGCATAGCCTACGTGCTGAAGACTGCCGACCTGATAAATGCGGTCGAATGTATTAAACAGGCTCTGAAAGTTTACAATGGACAATAATAAATTCACAAATATGAAATCATCCGTATTATTTGCGGCGCTTATCGCGACGATGATGACGACCGTCGCAGCCGCGAAACTTCATGCGCAGGACATCGACAAGATGAACAAGCCTCGTCCGCGAACCGAACACAAGGACATCGACGAGAAAAAACGCGACGCTCTCGAAAAATACCGGAGAAAACAGGATGAGGCGATGGGCGGAACGACTGTCGATTCGTGCCGAACTAAACAGACGATGAAACAGAAACGGAAGAAACGATGGAAGGAACGATAGAGCTGGAAAACATGGAGTTCTTCGCCCGTCACGGCTGCGGCGAAGAGGAAAGGACGGCGGGAGGGATATTTCTCGTTTCGCTTCGAATCGCAACCGACGCGGAACAGGCGTCCGAATCGGACAATCTGCTCGACGCGCTCGACTATCAGGCAGCCTACAATATCGTGGCGCGCGAAATGGCGACGCCCTCCAGCCTGCTGGAACATGTTGCGCGACGAATACTTGCCGCGCTGTACGACGAACTGTCGGGCATACGGAAAGCGACGGTGAAGGTGAGCAAGCTCAATCCGCCGCTGGGCGGCAAGGTAGAGAAATCGTCGGTAAGCCTGTCGCGCTAACACGATGAAAAAACGACACATAGCGCTGCTCGGAATGCCCGCCTGCGGCAAAAGCACAATGGGAAGAAAGCTGGCGCAGCTTTTCTCCATGCCGTTTGTCGATACCGACGCCTTCATCGTGACGCAAACCGGAAAAACCGTAAACGCAATATTCGACGAGCAGGGCGAAGAGGGCTTCCGGAAACTCGAACGCCAAACTCTGGAACATCTGCTCTCGCTGTCCGACCCCGCAATAATAGCCGTCGGAGGCGGAACGCCCTGCTTCTTCGACAATATGTCGCTGATAAACGCGAACGCATTCACAATATATCTGAAAATCGACGCCGAAAATCTCTTTCCGCGACTTGCAAGGGACAAGCGCCGCCCCTTAGTCAAAGACAAATCCAGCGAAGAACTGATGAAATATATAGCGGATACGCTCAATATCAGAAAACCGTATTACGAACAGGCGGATTTGACAATTCTTAATTCCTAATTCCCGAAGGGCAATTCGTAATTTTTTTTTACCTTTGCGCCCAATGTAAAATATTTCATAACGAAATAATTCTGTAAATTAAAAGTAAAATGGCACAACAAAAGAAGTTTATTACTTGCGACGGGAATTATGCGGCTGCACACATCGCTTACATGTTCAGCGAAGTGTCCGCCATATATCCCATCACTCCCTCATCGACGATGGCGGAATACGTTGATGAGTGGTCGGCAACGGGAAAGAAAAACCTGTTCGGCGAAACGGTAAAGGTAGTCGAAATGCAATCGGAAGGCGGCGCCGCCGGCACGGTTCACGGCTCGCTCCAAGCCGGAGCGCTCACTTCGACCTTCACCGCCTCGCAGGGTCTGTTGCTGATGATTCCCAACATGTATAAGATTGCGGGCGAATTGCTTCCCGCCGTCTTTCATGTCTCCGCGCGCTCGCTTGCGGCTCAGGCGCTGTCGATCTTCGGCGATCACAGCGACGTGATGTCCGCCCGGCAAACCGGATTCGCGTTTCTCGCATCGGGAAGCGTGCAGGAAGTTATGGATCTTTCGGCTATTGCCCATCTGACGGCAATCAAGGGAAGAGTACCTTTTGTAAGTTTCTTCGACGGTTTCAGAACTTCGCACGAAATTCAGAAAATCGAAACCCTCGAAAAGGAAACCCTCGAACATCTGCTCGACCGCAAATCGCTGCAAGCCTTCCGCGACCGCGCTCTCAACCCTGAACATCCCGTCACGAGAGGCACGGCGCAGAATCCCGACATCTACTTTCAGTCGCGCGAAGCGTCGAACACGTTTTATGCCTTGCTGCCCGACATAGTGGAGGGTTACATGAAGGAAATATCGAGCATCACCGGACGCGAATATCATCCGTTCAACTACTACGGCGACCCGGAAGCGGAAAACGTAATCGTGGCAATGGGTTCGGTGACGGAAACTATCATCGAATGCGTCGATGCGCTGCGCGCCAAGGGAAAGAAAGTCGGACTGCTTGCCGTGCACCTTTATCGTCCATTCTCGGCAAAATATTTCTTCAGGGCTATACCCTCGACCGTGAAACGCATCGCCGTACTCGACCGCACCAAAGAACCCGGAGCCAACGGCGAACCGCTTTTCCTCGACGTGAAGGAACTCTACTACGGTCGTCCCGACGCCCCGCTAATCGTCGGCGGACGCTACGGACTGAGTTCCAAAGACACTACTCCGGCGCATATCCTCTCGGTGTTTGAAAACCTCGAACTCAACGAACCCAAAAACGGCTTCACCGTTGGAATTATCGACGACGTTACGTTCAAATCCCTTCCCGTTAAGGCGGAAGTGAACATCGCCAAGCCCGGAACCTACGAGGCGAGATTCTACGGACTCGGCTCGGACGGAACGGTGGGCGCAAATAAGAACACCATCAAAATCATAGGCGAAACCACCGACAAATACTGTCAGGCATATTTTGCCTACGACTCGAAGAAATCGGGCGGCTTCACAACTTCGCACCTGCGCTTCGGCGACCTGCCCATTACTTCGCCCTATTTAGTCAACACTCCCGATTTCGTGGCATGTCACGTTCCTTCGTACATTTCCAAATACGACATTTTATCGGGCATCAAGGAAGGCGGCACATTCCTCCTCAACAGTCTGTGGGATGCGGAGGAAACCAAGAAACGCCTCCCCGATTCGGTGAAGAAAACTCTGGCAAGCCGCAAAATCAACTTCTACATAATCGACGCCACGCAGATAGCCGTCGAAATAGGTCTCGGCAACCGCACCAACACCATACTTCAATCGGCGTTCTTCAAAATATCCGGCGTGATACCCTACGAACTCGCGGTGAAGGAAATGAAATATGCCGTCGAAAAGAGCTACGGCAAAAAGGGCGGCGACGTGGTAGCCAAAAACAACGCGGCTATCGACCGCGGCGGCGAATACTCGAAAGTGGATGTTCCCGCCGAATGGGCGACGCTCGAAGCCGGAGGACTGACGCTCCGCGCGGGCGACGCTCCCGAATTTATCCGCGAAGTAGCCGACGTGATCAACGCGCAGAACGGCGATTCGCTCCCCGTGAGCGTGTTCACCGGACGCGAAGACGGCACTTTCCCCGCAGGAACCA
>JAITHX010000231.1 GCA_031279735.1 Prevotellaceae bacterium | reverse complement strand
CTTTTCCACACAATTCCCAGTAGAACCCTTTCTTTCAATTACGAATTACGAATTACGAATTACGACCCGCTTCGGCTGTACGTCCGCAGTCGTAATTCGTAATTCGTAATTCGTAATTCATAATTATTCTTCGCACAGATGAAACCCTATTCTAATAGTGTCTCCGTTTTCGAATCCGAGGTTTGCCAGCGTATCTTCGTCGAGGATGGGCAGATTATTTTTGTCGATAACGCAAAATTGGAAGCCGTCGTCGGGAGGGGGTAGGATTTTCTCTTCTATCAGATGATTGAGCAGGTCGGTGTTCTTCACGAAAGAGAGATCGATGTTCTGAGCGGGAATAAACTGGTTTTTGAAGACGATGTGAAGGGTCACGTTTGCGGGATTAATCTCGTCTTTGGGAATGCCGTAGCTTATTCGCGCCTCTACGGTGACTGTATCGCCGTCGCTGAATCCGAGCGAGGAGAGCGTTGCCGTTTCTCCGACGGGCTGATTGTTTTTGATGATACCATAGTAGAGGGTGATAGGGGGGATGATCTCCTCTTTAATTGCGAAAGCCATCAGTTCGCTGTTTGTCACGACATCCAAATCCACATTGTTCAGTGCCGTTCTTTCGCCGGAGGATCCGTTTTCCAAAAATATATTCGCCATTTTATATTACAATATAAATAAGTTATTAATTTAAATCAGTGTTTTTAAGGAACTAAATGAAATGAGGCGAAACTTTTAAAGTCTCACCTCACTTCTTGTAAACCTAACCTATGAAAAACCAAATTCAGTACTATGACGCGCAATCGTGAAAAAGGTTTAATATTTTTTTCTCCATACAACTTTTTTTTCTTTTCGTGCATCTAAGAGCTACGATGTGCGGTTTAAAATTAAAAGGATTAATGAGTGAAATGATATGAATAAAAACGATTATTGCATAATTATGGCGGGCGGAATCGGCAGCCGTTTCTGGCCGCTGAGCAGAACCCGGAAACCGAAGCAGTTTCTGGATATTCTCGGATCCGGAAAAACGTTTATCCGACATGCCTACGAAAGGTTTTCGAGAATCATTCCGTCGAAAAACTTTCTTGTCGTCACCGGCATAGACTACCGAGACCTCGTTCTCGCCGAAATTCCCGAAATAGACGAAGCGCAGGTGCTTTGCGAACCGATGCGGCGCAATACCGCTCCATGTATCGCCTACGCCACCTACAAGCTGCTTAAGAACAATCCCGAAGCCAGAATTGTGGTCACGCCTTCCGACCATGTGATCTTCAACGAGAACAAATTTCTCGAAGTCATGCTCAACGGTCTGGCTTATGCCGGCGACAACGATGCTCTGGTAACCGTAGGGCTTCGACCCTCCAGACCCGAAACGGGCTACGGATACATTCAGGTCGAAAAAACTGTGGCGCCCGACTGCAACGACACGATATGCAAGGTGAAAACCTTTACCGAGAAGCCCGACTTCGAGACTGCCAAGATTTTTCTCGAAAGCGGAGAATTTTACTGGAACTCCGGCATTTTCATCTGGTCGCTCAGCTCGATAGCCAAAGCGCTCGCCGCTTATTTGCCCGACGTGGCGGAAATATTCGCCAAGGGCATCGAACACTATGACACCTCGACCGAGGAACGGTTTATTTTCGAGGCCTACACCCAATGTCCGAACATCTCGATCGACTACGGACTGATGGAAAAGGCGGACAACGTGTTTGTGTTTGCCGCCGATTTCGGATGGTCGGACCTCGGCACGTGGAACTCGCTCTATCTGCAACTTGCGAAAACCGGCGAAGGCAACGCCCTGCTCGGCGACAACGTTTATCTGACCAAAGTGAAGGAATGTTTGATCGACACGGTGAATCCGAACAAACTGATAGTGGTCAAAGGACTGACGAACTACCTCGTCATCGACACCGAAGACGTTCTGATGATCTGCCCCCGCGAAAACGAAGACTGCATTAAACAAACCGTTTCCGACGTTCTTGCCGACACAGGCAAAGACTTCCTGTAAACTCGACGAATGGCGAGAATCCTATCCATTGTGACTCTGCTTTTGCTGCTTGCTTCCGCAGCAAGCGAAGCAAAAGCGGAGTTTTTGACTCCTTCCGACACCATCTTTCTCTCGCCGCTTTATATCTATTCCTACCGTTCGCGCAAAGACTACAAAAAGTACAGACGCATTGTTTACAATCTGAAAAAGGTGTATCCCTACGCGCAGACAGCGAAACGGAAACTGAACGAACTCGAAATGAAATATCGCGCAACTCCCTCCGACAGAGACCGAAAGAAAATCGTCGGACAACTCGAAAAGGAACTCTTCGCCGAGTTCGACGCCCCGCTGCGAAAACTCACCGTATCGCAGGGCAGAATGCTCATAAAACTGATAGACAGGGAAACCGGCATGTCGTCCTACAGTCTCCTGAAAGAATTTAAGGGAGGATTCAGCGCCGCCGTCTGGCAAGGCGTAGCCGTTGTTTTCGGACACAATCTCAAGTCGCGCTACGACCGCGACGAGGACAAAATGCTGGAAGAACTTGTGCTGATGTGCGAAAAGGGAACTTTCGACAAATTGTATTACAGCATGTTCTATCAGTGAACCGAATCCGATTCCAACTGTTTATTCTCCAAAAAAAAAGACATGAATCAACAACCCTCCGTCCTCATGATATACACCGGAGGAACAATAGGCATGACTGAGGACGAGAAAACGCGCGCCCTGAAACCGATAGACTTCAGCTACATGAAGGAGTACGTCCCCGAAATGGCGCGCCTCGACTTCGGAATCCACACCGTTCAGTTCGAGCCTCCGGTGGATTCTTCGGAGATGTCGCCCGAAAAATGGCGCGGGATACTGAGCATCATCGAAGAAAATTACTGCCGATACCACGGATTCGTGATTCTGCACGGAACCGACACCATGGCTTACACCGCTTCGGCGCTCAGCTTCATGCTCGAAAACCCCGACAAGCCCGTTGTCCTCACCGGCTCGCAACTCCCTGTGGGCAAAATCAGAACCGACGGCAAGGAAAATCTGATCACGGCGCTCGAAATAGCCGCAACCGGCAACGGCGACGGCAACGCCATGGTGCCCGAAGTGTGCGTGTTTTTTCAGAACCTGCTGATGCGCGGCAACCGGACAACGAAACTTCATGCCGACAATTTCAATGCGTTCGACTCTCTCGACTATCCTCTCCTTGCCGAAGCCGGCACCCGAATCAGATTCCATCCCCATCTGATTCGCAAACACGACTGGAACCGTCCCGTAAAATTTCACTACGCGCTCGACGACAATGTAGCTGTCCTCAAAATCTTCCCCGGAATATCGTCCGCCACTCTCAAATCCATATTTTCCATTCCACATCTGAAAGGCGTGGTGCTGGAAACCTACGGCGCCGGAAACGCTCCGAGCGGCAAATGGTTCCTCGACCCGATAGAGGACGCCGTGAAGCGCGGCATCGTTGTGGTCAACGTTACCCAATGCGCCTCCGGCTTGGTGGAAATGAGCGCCTACAAATCCGGACAGTCGCTTGAAAACGCGGGCGCAGTCTCCGGAAAGGACATGACCGCCGCCGCCGCAATCACTAAACTTATGTTCCTGCTCGGCAAAAATCTGCCGGTCGAAGAAGTCAAAGGAATGATCCCGCAATCTATTGCCGGAGAACTTAGTTAATTATGAATTATTAATTATGAATTATGAATTGCCTGCGGATCAATTACGAATTACGAATTACGAATTACGGCCGACTTCGGTGGTACAGCCGCAGTCGGCCGTAATTCGTAATTCGTAATTCGTAATTGACACGTCCGCAGTCGGGACGTAATTCGTAATTCGTAATTCGTAATTCGTAATTCGTAATTGATATAAGTAAAGCCCGTTCATAACAAAATACGATTTAACAATTTTTTTATCACACATTAAATAAAGCAAACGGCAGTCCGTTCAAAAATTAACGGGGCGAGTTTAGAAATAATTTTCCGAAATGTGCAAACGTTTGTGCGAAAAAAATTCTATCGTTAGGTTAAATGCATTGATTTGTTGCGATTGCGGGGGCAGAATTTTTTTTGTTTCGGGAGGGAAAATCGAAGGCGGGAAGAGTCTTTGTCGGGTTGGGTTGGTTGTTTTCGGTCGATTTCGGTCGACCGAAATCGACCAACCCAACCGCAGGTTCGGCGCAGGGTCAGAGTTCCTGACCTGTGAGGAAAACAAATGTCACACTTTTCGGAAAAATCATACATTTTCATATTCTTCAGAGTTCCTGAACCGAGAGGAAAACAAATGTCACAACATCCATAGTC
>JAITHX010000223.1 GCA_031279735.1 Prevotellaceae bacterium | reverse complement strand
ACCCGAACTGCATCCTTTATAAGTTATTTCTAACACATCCCTGTACGATAGCTACACGGTTGTTATATGGTCGTATAACCGCCGTATAACCGGTAATGGCGTGAATCCGTTGAAAGGTATTATTTCTGCGGTTCTGCCGGAAATTGTGCAGAAAAGTTTGCGTGTTTTTTCACCGCGTTGCGGTGTTTTTGTAACGCAAAGGGCGCAAAGGCTTCGCAAAGGGCGCAAGGGCTTCGCGTCCTTTGCGAAGGGCGTGCGGTTACGGGTCTCGCGGGCTTGACCCGCAGCCTTCGGCGATCTTGCGCAAAGGCTTCGCAAAGGACGCGAAGCCTTTGCGCCCTCCGCGAAGCCTCTGCGCCCCTTGCGGTAAAAAAACACCGCGACGCGGTGAAGAACCGCACAGCAGCAGAACCTGATTTCTTATTACAAAACCGGCACCTTCAGGGATAGGATCAACGGATTCACGCCACCGCCGTATAACCGTCGTATAACCGCCGTATAACTATTGTATTATATTTTGCTTAATTTTGCCGTCCGAAAAAGGATATAAAAATAAAAGAAAAGCGATCTTAACCGGCTGAGTAAACAGACGGTTAGGGTTACGGGAAAACAGTACTCCGCAAATGAAAGAAATAAAAAAAGTTATTCTCCTCGGTTCGGGAGCGTTGAAAATAGGCGAAGCCGGCGAATTTGACTATTCGGGTTCTCAAGCCTTGAAAGCCATGCGCGAAGAAGGGATAGAAACGGTGTTGATAAATCCCAATATTGCTACGGTGCAGACATCGGAAAATGTAGCCGACAAGATTTATTTTTTGCCGGTGACGCCCTATTTCGTGGAAAAAGTTATCGAAAAGGAACGTCCGCAGGGGATTCTGCTGGCTTTCGGCGGACAGACGGCGCTGAACTGCGGCGTGAAACTCCATCAGCTTGGCGTACTCGACAGATACGAGGTGCAGGTTCTCGGCACGCCGGTGCAGGCGATAATCGAAACGGAGGACAGAGAACTGTTCGTCAGAAAACTCGACGAGATAGAAATCAAAACTATTAAAAGCCACGCCGTTGTTTCGGTGGCCGACGCGCTTTCGGCTGCCGCCGAACTCGGCTATCCGGTCATTGTTCGGGCGGCATACGCGCTTGGCGGCTTGGGCAGCGGTTTCTGCAACAAAGCCGACGAGCTGGTGAAACTCGCCGAAAAGGCGTTCACTTACTCCGGTCAGCTGCTTGTTGAAAAATCGCTGAAGGGATGGAAGGAAATAGAGTACGAGGTGGTGCGCGACAGGTTCGACAACTGCATCACCGTGTGCAATATGGAGAACTTCGACCCGCTCGGCATACACACGGGCGAAAGCATAGTCGTGGCACCGTCGCAAACCTTGAGCAACAAGGAATATCACAAGCTGCGCGAACTGGCGATAAAGATAGTGCGCCACATTGGCATTGTGGGCGAATGTAACGTTCAGTATGCCCTCGACCCCGAATCGGAGGATTACAGGGTCATCGAGGTCAACGCCCGTCTTTCGCGTTCTTCGGCGCTGGCGTCGAAGGCTACGGGCTACCCTCTGGCTTTCGTTGCTGCCAAACTCGCGCTGGGTTACGGGCTTTTCGATCTTGTCAACTCGGTAACCAAGACCACTCCGGCGTTCTTCGAGCCTGCGCTCGACTATGTGGTGTGCAAGATTCCGCGCTGGGATTTGGGCAAATTTCAGGGCGTTTCGCACAAGCTCGGCAGCAGCATGAAGAGCGTGGGCGAGGTGATGGCGATAGGGCGCACCTTCGAGGAAGCCATACAGAAGGGGCTGCGCATGATAGGGCAAAACATGCACGGGTTCGTCGCCAACCGCAAGATTGCGTCCGCGAATCTGGAAAAGGCTCTCGCAGAACCTACCGACAAGCGAATATTCTATATAGCCCGCGCATTGGACGAGGGCTACAGCGTGGGACGAATCCACGAACTCACGAAAATCGACCGCTGGTTTCTGGAGAAGCTGCACAATATCATTGCCCTTTCCTACGAACTGACGGAATACAACGACTTGGCTTCGCTGCCCGACCCTCTGCTGCGCCGCGCGAAAGTGTCCGGATTCAGCGATTTTCAGCTGGCGCGACTTATATTTAAAAACATAGACGACGAAACGCTTCTCGCCCGAGTGCGCAATCACCGCAAGTTGCGGGGCATCGTTCCGTGCGTAAAGCAGATAGACACGCTTGCCGCCGAATATCCCGCTCAAACCAATTATCTCTATCTCACCTACGGCGGCACGGCTCACGATGTGGATTTCGCCGACGACAAACGTTCGGTCGTCGTGCTCGGTTCCGGCGCATATCGCATAGGGAGCAGCGTGGAGTTCGACTGGTGCAGCGTCAACGCGCTGCAAACCATTCGCAACAACGGCTATCGCGGAGTTATGATCAATTACAATCCCGAAACCGTAAGCACGGACTACGATATGTGCGACCGTCTGTATTTCGACGAGTTGAGCTACGAACGGGTGATGGACATCGTGGAGCTTGAACGTCCCGCCGGCACGGTTATTTCGATGGGCGGTCAGATACCCAACAATCTGGCTGTGCGTCTTGCCGAATCCGGCGTGCATCTGCTTGGAACCGCCGCGAGTTCAATCGACGGTGCCGAAGACCGGCACAAGTTTTCCTCAATGCTCGACCGCCTGAAAATCGACCAGCCGAGATGGAAGGAGCTGACCACGCTGAACGAAATACGTCAGTTTATCGACCTCGTGGGCTTTCCCGTTCTGGTGCGTCCGTCGTATGTGCTTTCCGGCGCGGCGATGAACGTATGTTCCAACACTGCGGAACTCGAACAGTTCCTGAAGGTGGCGACCGAAGTGTCGAAGAAATATCCGGTGGTAGTGTCCGAGTTCATCGAAAACGCCAAGGAAATAGAAATGGACGCCGTAGCCGACAAAGGGGTCATAATAGCCTACGCTATTTCGGAACACGTTGAATTTGCAGGCGTTCATTCGGGCGACGCAACGATTCAGTTCCCTCCACAAAAGATATACATCGCCACGGTGCGCCGCATCAAGCGCATTTCGCGCGACATAGCCGAAGCGCTGAACATCACCGGACCGTTCAACATTCAGTTCCTCGCCAAGGACAACGACATCAGGGTTATCGAGTGCAACCTGCGGGCGTCGCGCAGTTTCCCGTTCGTGTCGAAGGTTCTCAAGATTAATCTGATTGAACTCGCGACCAAGATTATGCTCGGAATAAAAACCGAAAAGCCCGAAAAATCCGCCTTCGACCTCGACTATGTGGGCATAAAAGCCTCGCAATTCTCGTTTTCGCGGCTTCAGAACGCCGACCCTATTCTGGGCGTCGATATGGCTTCGACCGGAGAAGTGGGCTGTCTGGGCAGCGATTTCTACGAGGCGCTGCTCAACTCTATGCTGTCGTCGGGCTATTCCATTCCGAAAAAGAGCATTATGCTGTCGTCGGGTTCGTCGGAGACCAAAGCCGTGCTGCTGCGTCCCACCGAACGGCTCGCCGTTATGGGCTACATCATTTACGCCACTCCGGGCACGCATCGCTATCTGTCCGACAACGGCGTGCCTTCCGTAGCGGTGCACTGGCCCGACGAGGACAAGAGCCCCAACGCGCTGGATTTGCTGAAGGAAAAACAGGTGGATCTCGTCATCAACATCCCGAAGAATCTCACGCAGGGCGAACTGCGCAACGACTACACGATACGGCGCAGCGCCATCGACTACAATATTCCGTTGATAACCAATGCCCGCCTTGCGGCGGCGTTTATCAATTCGTTTATCAGATACGGTTTGGACGACATAAGCATAAAAAGCTGGGATGAATACGAATAAGGACATATTCGGAGGCTCGTCAACGATTTTCGACAAGGTGTCGGAGCTGTCGTCCGTACAGTTGCCGAATCCCATACACTACGAATTGATGGAAAAAGGCATTGCGGCTTTCTTTCTGCTGGTTTACCTGCTGGCAGTGCTGTTTGCGCTGCGGCACCACAAATCCGATCTCTACAAAATGTTTCTGGACTACCGTTTTGCGCGGAAACGCTACGAGGATTCGTCCGACACGAGCGCCGTGCATCCGTTCTACGTCGTGCTGTTTGCCATCATCAACGTGGCGTCGCTGCTCGCGCTGCAATTCGAGCAGCCCGACTACAGGACTACCGCCCTGCTGTCGGCGGCGCTGTCGGGCGTGATGCTCATTCAGGCCGGAGTAATGAAGGCGAGCGGAAAGCTGTGTCAGGCGGACAATGTTTTCAACGAACTCGAATACAACAGAAAACATTATCTGAGCATAACGGGCATCGTAATCTGTCCCGTGACCATGCTTGCGCTTATCCACGACAGCCGGACGACAGTCGTAGCGCTCGAAGCCGCGAAGATACTCGGAGGCATAGTGATGATTCTGATGTTCGTTCGGCTGATGAAAATTTTTGCCGAGACGGGAGTTTCGTATTTTTTCCGTTTTTTGTACCTTTGCGGCTTGGAAATTAGTCCGTATATAGTGTTATATATTGTTTTTAAGAGCGTTGAAACAAGTTAAAACATAGGGAAGCTATATTTAGGGAGAAAAAGAGACAAGGAAAAAATGAAAAAAATAAAGAAGATATTAATATCGCAGCCTGAATCCACCGATAAGTCGCCTTACATAGATTTGGCGAACAAGTACAATGTGAAAATCGACTTCAAACCATTCATCCAAGTTGAAAGCGTACCGCTTAAGGATTTCCGCAAACAGAAAATAGAAATCGTCGCGCACACCGCAGTAATATTCAATGCCCGCACCGCCGTCGATCATTTTTTTCGCATCTGCGAGGAATCGCGAATTTCGGTGCCGGAAACGATGAAATACTTCTGCATGTCGGAAGCCATAGCCTTGTATCTCCAAAAATATATAGTTTACAGAAAACGAAAAATATTCTTCGGCGACGGAAGTCTCACGTCGCTGATAACTCTGACTACCGTCTCGAAACACCGGAACGACAAGTTCTTTCTCGTTCTTGCCGATTCCTATAAGCCCGAAGTGCCCAAATCGCTCGAAAAGGCGAAACTCAAAATCACCAGAGCGATACTCTACCGCACCGTGGCAACCGACCTCTCGGCGCTGAACATCGCCGAATACGACATAATAGCCTTCTTCAGCCCGATGGAAATAAAGTCGCTGCAATCGAATTTCCCCGACTATGCTCAGGGCGACACGCTTTTCGCAACCTTCGGTCCCGCAACCGCAAAAGCGGTAAAGGCGGCGAAGTTCACCCTGTCGATAGAAGCGCCTAAACCGGAAATACCGTCGATGTCGAAAGCTTTGGATTTGTTTCTGAAGAACAATTCGCAGTGAACAACGGCACAAGCAAATTCCGGAAACTGCTCAATTCCGAAATGAAACGTCTCTCGCCGCAGGAATACAGGGCGGCAGAGAAAACCCCCATAGTCGTGGTGCTCGACAACTTGCGCAGCGGACACAATATCGGTTCCGCCTTTCGCACCGCCGACGCCTTCCGCATAGAAAAGATAATGCTGTGCGGCATCTCTGCGCCTCCTCCCTCCGCCGAAATTCACAAAACGGCTCTCGGCGCCGAAGATTCGGTGGAATGGAAATACTTTGAAAAGACGGAAGATGCAATAACCGAACTCACTGAACAGGGCTACACGGCGCTTGCCGTGGAACAAACGGAAAACAGCCTGCCCCTGCATGCTTTCGCACCCGAAAAAACAAAGAAATACGCTCTGGTGTTCGGCAACGAGGTGAAGGGGGTCGGACAAAAGGTGCTCGATATGTGCGAAGCGTGCATCGAAATACCTCAGTTCGGAACGAAACATTCGCTGAATGTGTCGGTAAGCGTGGGCGTGGCGCTGTGGCACTTTTTTGAATTA
>JAITHX010000219.1 GCA_031279735.1 Prevotellaceae bacterium | reverse complement strand
AAGAGGAGCGCTACAATCGTTAATAAAATACTTTTTCTTTTCATAATTTGGAATTTAATTAAATATTTTTGTTTAAAATTTTTATACATTCTTTTTTATTTGCGTTTAAAAAACAGTGCAAAGGTACAACTAATTTCTAAACTACTGCTAACAAATGCTACTATTTAACGTTAATTAACTTTATGCTTATTTTTGTTAAAGAGAGTTTAACGGTAATTTATAGTGCGTTCGACGATAAATTCGGGTTTATCGGCGTTTTTCTGGAGTAGCTTAACCCAGTTCTTGTTTGCGTCGAGTTCGTAGGAGTATGCGGTTTCGCGGGTAAGCTTTCTGTCGGTTCCGAAGTTTTTGACGGAAACGAGGAGTTTCTTCTTTGCGGCATACTGAACGGAGGTTCCGTCGAAAATTTTTTCCTTGCGGCTTTTCCCCGAAGTGGTTTTGAGGAGCTTTGTCAGGTAGTCGGAAAGCCATACGCAATCGACGGGAGCCGAATATTCGTCCATGAGGGTGTAGAGCGAGAAGGGTTTCTCGACCGGAAGTTCCTTAAGCGACTGCCGGGTCGCCTTTCCGTCGGCGGGGCTGAAAAGCGTTTTCCGGCAGGATACCGCTTTCGATTTGGGCAGTTCGGACCAGAGTTCTTCGGAAACGAAGATTTCGTAGCGCTCCCCGTCCTTGTCGGTAATGGATTCGAATTTCTTCGCCAGCACGGTGCCGGCTTTTTTGTTGAGGAGGTACTCGATTCGATAAATCGGCTCGTTTCGGGCGTTGGTTCTGGATTCGACCACTGTTCCGCCGGTCTGGTTGTACGACCACGAGGTAATGGTTTCTATCTTTCCGGTTTCGATGTGATAGACGATTTCCTTTGTTCTGTTGCCCGAGGCATCGAAAAAGATTTCGACGGCGAAATCCGCCATGTTGCCCTTCGTTGCGGCTCCGTTGGAAACGACGGGTTCATAGACGGTGTATTTCACCGAACTAACATTGTTTTTGGCAATGCTGAAGTTTTTAAAGCTTTTGATCGCCGGAAGTTCTTTCAACTTGGCGTCGCCCCTGCTGACAAAGAGGGCAATAAGTAGAACGGCAAAAGCCGAGCGTGTAAAATTTAATCCTAATGACTTCATCTTTATTATCCTTTTTTTACATTTATTTTTTCAAGACTTAATAAAATGCATAACTTTATTTTGACAGTGCAAAAATACGTTGCTTTTTTCATTCGGAAGTACTATCGGGATTATTTTTCGCACACTTTAACACACGGAGAAGTTTGTTGTATGTTGATGCGGGCTGGTGTTAAAAATTCGACAGCGATAAGAAAGCTCTTTTAAAATAATCGCCGATCGCGGCTGAGAGTTATAGTCTGTTACAGTAGGCTTTGAATCGAAAGCGAAAGAAGGTTTTCTTGCATAAAATTAATAGTCGGATAACAATCGTTTCTTAAATGGCGGACAAGGCGAAAAAAAAATCCGGGATTATTTTTTCAGCAGGCTACAAAACAGAGGGTTAAGCGACGGTTTTTTCAGGTCTCGCCGAGGGCTGCAAGGCGGGTTAGGTTTGTTTATGAAAATACGTTAAAAAAATCCACGTAAAAACTCCCTGAAAATTATGAATTATGAATTATGAATTATGAATTGCCCGACGGACGCGGGGAGAATTATGAACCGTCCGGCTTTTCGTAAAGCAATTCATAATTTCAGGTTCTACTGGGAATTGTGTGGAAAAAGGTTGCGTGTTTTTTTCACCGCGTTGCGGTGTTTTTGTAACGCAAGGGGCGCAGAGGCTTCGCAAAGGGCGCAAGGGCTTCGCGTCCTTTGTGAAGGGCGTGCGGTTACGAGTCTTGAGGGCTTGACTCGCAGCCTCCGGCAACCTTGCACAAAGGACGCGAAGCCTCTGCGCCCCCTGCGAATCCTTTGCGTCCTCTGCGGTGAAAAAACACCGCAACGCGGTGAAGAACCGCACAATCCCTTAATAAGGGAATAAGGGTATATGCTGTCCGGAGGCTGCTAAGGGCACTTTGAAAAATAAGGGTTTTATGCCTTTTCCACACAATTCCCAGTAGAATCATATATATAAAGGTATACCTATATATAATATGTATATATATATATATATACATATTATATATAGGGGGAGGGGTATCCCGGATTGTCGCTTTTTGTCTGAACTGTGATTTATTTGATTTATTTGATTCTTATGATTCTGCGGCAGCAAGATTCATGTCTGTCCGATGCTTGCCGCCGCAGAATCGTAAGAATCATAAGAATTAAGAATTGCCCGACGGACAATAATCCAAAGTATGCTCCGGCAGTTTAAAACGAAAAGTTATCGGGACATCCTGTTTTCAGGACGTCTTTTTTTGTGTGACCCTCAGAATCAATTAGTCCGAAGAGTTGCCGGTAATGAGCGCGCTTCATTAACTTTAATGAGCGCGCTTCATTAACTTTAATGAGCGTGCTTCATTAACTTTAATGAGCGTGCTTCATTAACTTTAATGAGCGCGCTTCATTAACTTTAATGAGCGCGCTTCATTAATTTTAATGAGCGCGCTTCATTAATTTTAATGAGCGTGCTTCATTGCCGGCAACGGGCGAGGCTCGTCGTCCGCAACGGGCGTGACGGGCAACGGGCGGGGGCAAGCCCCGCCCCTACATCGCCCAACCTGCGAACAGGACGTCCGGACTATGTGAAGCCCTCGTGCCTTTACGATAAAAAAAACCGCAACGCGGTGAAACACCACCGCGTTGCGGTAAATTCAACACTACAGGAGGAACTCTATGAAATAAAGTTATTCTCCAATTAATCCCTATTTCTTCCCTTGTACGAGCTTGCTTACGGCTACGACATGGTCGTTGTAGTTTTTGACCACGAGGTAGGCTTCGCGAGTTTTCTCGTCGCTGTCGTTTTTGTCGATAGGCGACACCACAATCGAATCGCCGAGTGCGGCGAAAGTCTTGAAGCCGTAGGATTCCAGTTTATTCCGAATCTTGTAGGCGGAGGCGCCGACGATGGACAGTTTGAACACTGTGTCCTTTTCGACGGTTGGAGTCGGAGTATCGATCTTGATTGCTTTCCAGATAGTGTCGGCGTCGGAGGCTTTCCAGAGGGTCGAATCGGGCGAGATGCCCCAGTTGAGTGCGGACTGTCCTTTTGCCAGATAGTCTTGCGATACGGGAATGGTTGCAACCACGGCTATGGAAGCGGGGTCGGCGCCTTCGGCTTTTATCTGCACGCTGCCTTCGCGAGTGTCGGTGAAGGTTTCGTCGTTCGGGGTGACGCGAATCAGGAGTTTCGCGCTGCCGGTGCCGAAGGCGGGATAGCCATCGATATTTTTCGACACCTTTATCCAGTCCTTGTCGGCTACGGCGCTCCATTGTCCGCCGGCGGTTTCTGTGATATCGACAGTTACGGTTTTGGTGTCCGACACTGTGTATTCGATTTTCGACGTGCTGCTCACTTGCACGTTGGCTTTAGTCTTGTTGTAGTCGTGAGTGGGCAATTCGCTGCAGGCGGCAAGGAATATCAGCGTTGCGCCGGCGATTAAATATTCGAATTTTTTCATCTTCGCTAATCTTTATGATTTAAATGTTAGGGTTCAGGGGTTCGCCCAGAATAGTTTTTGGTAATACGCTTCGGGAGTGTTCTCCTTTTCTATGTTCGGATTGACCGTCCATTCGGCTTGAGGCACGACGAATCGTTGCGGCACGTTGGGGCATTTCTGCGAATTTACCGTCGGATAGTGGAGAGCGGGATGGCCTGTGCGGCGAATCGTGTTCCACGATTGCAGACTGTTGATGATGCCGAAGTGCAGCCAAGTCTGTTCGTAGATGGCTTTGAGCTGGTTGGCCGGGGTGTCGCCCCACTTTCCTTCCGCCCACGATTTGACGGTTTCGTCCGTCCAGCGCGACATATCGACTTTGGGGCTTCTCGTCAGGGTGGCGGAGGGGGCGTCGGATTTGTCGTTGATGTTTGCGTAGAGTCTGACCGATTCGCGCAGCGCTCTGATGAACTCCGCCTTTTCGTCGCCCGTCACGAATCCGCGCACTATGGCTTCAGCCTTGTAGAAGGCGATTTCGGACGGGGTTACGACATAGCCCTCGATGTTTTTGTTTTCGCGGAACGAGGTTTCGTTCACATACGAATACTGACAGGTACCTCCGAAGTTGTCGCCGTTAATGGCAACGGACACCGCCGCCGACTGGTCGCGGGTATTCACGCCAACGTATTTGCCTTCGTTGCCGCCTCCGAGCACCTTGTCGTAGATGAGCGGCAGGCGCGGGTCGTTATCAAGAGCGTCAACCATAGCCTTAGATGCCAGACGGCATGTTCTCCAGTCGCCGGAGCCTTCCATGCGGCTCCAGTTGAAGTCGCCGGCGCGCCGGTTGACAACTTTGATCATATCGTCGGCGCCGGTCACAACGGGATAGTCGGTCGGGTTGTTGAAGATTTCCTTGATAGCATTGACGGCTTGAGCGGTCAGTTCCGACGGTCCGTGGATCGACAGGCGAATGGCGGCGCGCAGGCGGATGGAGTTGGCGTATTTTCTCCATTTTCCCATGTTGCCGTCGTTGATGTAGTCCGATTCGGCGGATATCGACATTTTCGAGTCGATGATGGTCTTGAAGTCGCCATTGATTGTTTTCAAGTCGTCGAGTATCATCTTGTAGAGAGCTTTAGCGTCGTCCTTCTTCGGATACACCACCTTTCCGGTCAGGGGCAACTGTCCCGATTCGGAGTAGGGAATGTCGCCCCAGCAGTCGAGGGTTTGCAGCAGGCACTGGAACATGAAGGTTTTAGCGGAGAGATAATAAGGCTTGTACTTGGCCTGTTCCGCTGCGCTCGATGCCAGATAGTATTTTTCCATCAGCTTGAACTGCGAGAGGACATCCTGGAATTTCGTCCAGCCTTCGTCGATATAGGGAGGGAAACCGCCTTCATAGAGAGCGGCGTCGGTGGTCATGCCCCATGTTTGGGCGATTGCTCCGACGTCCTGATTGTCGAAGGCGAAGAAACGCCAGTAGTTCGGAGTAACGAAGTCTCTGCCGGTGTACAGCACTCCGGTCATCAGTTTATCGACCGAGGGGGTCGGCACTTTCGAGGGGTCGGCGTATTTGTCGCTGTAATCCTCCTCGCTGCATGACGCGAAAGCGAAAGCGAAGGCGGCGGCGACCATCGTAAGCAGAATGTATTTGTATTTCATCTTTCTTCAAAATTAAATTCGTTAAACATAGTATTAGAAACTTGCGCGCAGCGAGAATCCGACTGTGCGTGTTGTCGCGGTGGCTCCGTTGATGTAGGATTGTTTGATCCAAGAGGTTCCGTCGGTGGCTTCGGCGTCGAACATGGGCATGTTTTTGAACACATAGAACAAGTTGCGTCCGAAGACCGAAACGCTCAGGCTGCGGCATCCGAGCCTGCTGTAAACGGAGGCGGGCAACTGATAGGTGAGGCTCACTTCGCGCAGTTTCATGTAGGAATTATCGAAGATGGACTTGGTGTAGTCGCAGCCCGATCCCCAGTTGTACATGTAGTGATAGTAGCGGCTAACGGGAACTATCTGTGTGTTTTCCGAACCGTCGTCCTTCACTCCGTCGAGAATGATTCCGTCGTGGAGAATCTTTTCGCCGTTGGGTCCGGCAGCCGCGTTGTGACTTGCGGCGGCGTGAATGTTAGCGATGTTGTTGTTCTTGTTGTTTTCAAAATAGTAAGCGAGACCGCCGCGAGCTTCGTCGCGGCCGGCGAGCGATTCGGGGTTCGTTCCGCGAGCCATCGAATACTGGTAGCCCCAGTTCATCACCTTGCCGCCGATGCGGAAGTCGAAGAGGAAGTCGAGGGCAAGATTTTTGTAGCTCAGAGTGCTGCCTATGCCGCCTATGGCGTCGGGCATCACGTTGCCCACGTTGACCCGTTCCGTTTCTTCCATCGCGTAGATACCGTTCGAGCCTATGACATTCCTGCCGTTGACCTTTTTCGGGACGTAGGCGTAGATGTCGCCCATCGGGCGGCCGACAACCGACCGGAGATGTATCTGCCCGCCGCCTTCGTCTATTCCGTCGTGCTTGATAAAGTCGGCGCCGTCGTTCAGCTTGACCACTTCATTGCGGTTGAAGGAGTAGTGTGCGCGCAGGTCCCAGCGGAAGTCCTTTGTTTGCACGGGAGTTCCGTTGACGCTCAGCTCGACGCCGTAGTTCTTCAGCTCGCCTATGTTGAGCAGGATGGAGGTGGCGCCGGTGGATTGCGGGATGCTCGTGTTGAGAATCTGGTCGATGATGCGGTTGTTGTAGTACGACACTTCAAATCCGAAACGGTTTTTGAAGAAGCGGCTTTCGAGACCGAGTTCGTATTCGTGCTTGGTTTCGGGTTTGATGCCTTCGTTTCCGTAGGAGTTCGGGCTGCGGTTGTAGATATAGCCGCCGCTCAAATCCTGCGAGTAGGCAACGTTGGCGGCGTAGGCTTCGGGCGCGTTGCCCACTATGCCGTAGGACATGCGCAGTTTGCCATAGTCATACCACGAGGGGAGCACATCCTTCAGCGATTCGGTATAGACCCAGCTGGCGTTTGCCGAGGGATAGAAATAGGAATTGTTGCCCTTGCTCAGGGTCGAGGTTTTTTCCTGCCGCATGGTGGCTTCGAGATAGAGAGCGTTGGCAATCGAGACGCCGACGGTTCCGAAGACGGCGGTTTTCAGCAGATCGACCCTATCCTGCCAGTAGCCGGGCGTTTTGCGGCTCGCCTTGATGTGGAACCAGTTTTCGGTCGAAAGACCGCCGTCGGTTCTGAGTCTGGTTCCGCGCACGGTTTCGCTGCGTCCCTGAAAGCCGATGTTTGCCGAGAGAGCGATCTTTTCGCTGAGATCGCGGTTGAACATCAGCATGATGTCGCCGTAATAGATTTCGTGGCTTCTCTGGAAGGTTTCGTATTCGCCGCCCGGTTCGTTGGGATACAGAAGCAGAGGACGTTCGGTAGCCTTTTGCTTTTCCACGTTTTCGGAAGTGAGGTCGGTCGAAAGCCGTCCGCGCAGAGTCAGCCCCTCGATGATGTCCCAGCTTGGCGCCACGCTCGATATGAAACGGTTGTTGGTTTCATACTGCTTGTGAGCCAGAATAGGCCATACGTAGTTGTTCATCGCGTCGCCGAAGGGAACGGAGAAGGCGAGAGCCTCGTCGGGCGTCAGAGTGTTTTGCTCGTCGTTCGAGAAAGCGACGTTGCGATAGCCCATGCTCGTCACGGTTTTTTCCTTGAGGCGCGTCATGTCGTCGAACGAACCTGCCACGCCGTTGAACGACGTGAGCATCCAGTTGATGTGGAGCGGACGGTTGAAGATGTTCTGACGGATGTAGTTCGCCGTGTAGTCGATGCTCAGATTGTCGAGAATCTTCACGCTTCCGGTGAGATTGAAATTGTGTTTGGAATACGTGCTGTTGATCTGGTTCGGCGAATCGTCCACAAAGGTATAGGAGAAGCGGGTGTTGGTTTTCTCGCCTCCGTGCGCGATGGCGATGTTGTAGTTCTGGTTGAAGCCGGTACGGAAGAGATTCGTCCACGGGGAATCGCTCACAGGGTCGTATTTGCGCACCGAGCCGTCCCAGTAAAGCACGTCGCTGCCGTCGTACTTCGGACCGAAGTTTCGAGTCGAGCCGTTGTAAACGCTCTTGTAGGTTTTCCCGTTGTAGGTTCTTTCCACGAACCCGTCGGTCAAGAACTCGTAACCGCCCATGCTCAGGCGTTCGTTGCCGGGACCGTATTCGGTCTGCACCTGCGGCATGTAAGCCACGAAGTTGCCGGTAAGCGTGGCGTTGAAATCCACCTTCACGCCTTTTCCGCGATTGCGTTTGCTGGTAACGAGAATGACGCCGTTGGCGGCTTCCGAGCCGTAGAGAGCCGTAGCCGAGGCGCCTTTCAGGATGGAGATGCTTTCCACGTCTTCGGGGTTGATGTCGATAATACCGTTACCCTGAATGTGGTCGTTGTCCCAGCCTCGGCTGGTCTTGTTGTCGTCTTCGCCGTTGTTGGCGTTGCCGTTGCGCACAGGCACACCATCGACCACCAGCAGAGGCTGGTTGTTGCCGGTGATGGAACTGAGTCCGCGCACGGTCATCGACACCGCCGAAGTGTTGCCGCCCGGAGCGGCTTGAATCCTCACGCCCGCGGCTTTGCCGTAGAGAGCGCTGGCGAAGTTGGGAACGCCGACCTTCGTCAGGTCTTTGGAGTCAATAGTGCTGACCGCGTAACCCACCTTTCGGGTATCCTTCTTGATACCCATGGCGGTGACGACCACTTCGCCGAGTTCGGTCTGATCCTCCGCGAGAGCGAAGTTGATCTGCGTTCTGCTTCCGACGGCTATCTCCTGCGAGGTGTAGCTTACGAAAGAGGCTTCAAGCACGGCGCTATTGTCGGGCACCGTAATCGAATAATTTCCGCCGGCATCGGTACCGACGCCGTTTGTCGTACCCTTCACGACGATCGAAGCTCCCGCAAGCGGCGCTCCCGATTCGTCGGTAACTTTTCCCGTAATCCTTATTCCCTGAGCTAAAAGGGAAACAGCACAGCCGCAAGTTAACGCGAGCGTCAGCAATGTGCGGGGAAAACGGATGTTGAATAACTTTAACAACCTTTTTTTCATACTTTTCTTAGTTAATTACTTTTATTTCGTTTCTTTTCTTTATTGCTTTTGATTTTCGTTGTCGTATTCGCCGCAGCCGGCGATCTTATCGTCGGAGCAGCAGGGCGAGGGGTCATTTCTTTACCATAGGCATATCGGTTTTAGAGGGTGAAACAGCAGCGCGCCCGTCGCGCCCGTCGTATCCTTCGTGTGACGGTTCGGACAGGAGCATAAAAACCCCGCCGAAAATATTCTTTTCGGGGGGGTGAGTATTTGTAGAGAAGCGAATGGTTTTCCGCTTGTCTTCGATAAAGCTAACTTGTTGAGTGTCTCTCTCTCTCTCTCTCTCTCTCTCTCTCTCTCTCTCTCTCTCTCTCAAAAATCATGCCAACTCCCGTAAAGGGGAGAGATACAGAGTCTTTCTTCGAACAAATATCACGCATCATTTAACTGTCGTTTTAAGTTACCGCAAATTACGGTGCAAATGTAAGAGTTTTTTTTTGATAACAAACGCGGCACGTAAAAATCAATTACGAATTACGAATCAATTACGAATTACGAATTACGAATTACGGCCGGCTTCGGACGTAATTCAATTACGAATTACGAATTACGGCCGGCTTCGGCTGTATCAATTACGAATTAGGAATTACGAATTACGGCCGGCTTCGGACGTATCAATTACGAATTACGAATCAATTACGAATTACGAATTACGAACTGATGTTACGCAGTGTGCGGTTTTTAGCACACAGATGACACAGATTTGACAGATGACACAGATTCGACAGATTTGACAGATGACACAGATTTGACAGATTTACGCGGATTGGTATTCGTGTAAATCTGTCGAATCTGTGTCATCTGTCAAATCTGTGTCATCTGTCAAATCTGTGTCATCTGTCGAATCTGTGTCATCTGTGTGCTAAAAACCGCACACTGCGTAACATCAGTTACGAATTACGACCGGCTTCGGCTGTATGTCCGCAGTCGGGACGTAATTCGTAATTCGTAATTCGTAATTGAAATCTGTGTCATCTGTGTGCTAAGTTATTTCTAACACATCCCTTACGCGGATTCGAGACATTACCGTTAATTGTTAATGCCTGCGGTTCAGTATCTCCGTCTCACTCCACCCGTCCGATAGGCATTAACAATTAACAATTAACAATTAATTAGAATTGCCTGACGGACGCGAGGAGAATTATGAACCGTCCGACTTTCCGTCAGGTCGTAATTCGTAATTCGTAATTCGTAATTGATTCATAATTAATAATTGTTTCATCGCTTTTCTGTCAGGCTCCATTCCCGTGAAGAGGGCGAAGCAGTACAGTGCCTGATGATACAGCCAGTAGCGTCCGTCGATTATCGTGCAGCCGGCGTCTTTTGCCTTTTCCAGCAGCGGGGAGCCGATGTAGGAGGCATCGAGTATCACTTTGTCGGAATCGAGACTGTTTCTTTCGACCGGGTCTATGTCGCCGTACAGAGTGTTGATTATTATGTCGGCGGTTTTCGCCAGACGGTTCAAGTCGCCTGTCGAGGCGAATCCGCAGCCGAGTTTGTCGGCGAAGTCCCGCGCCTTTCGTTCCGTTCGGTTCACTATCGTAAGCGCGCCGCCGGCTTTGCAAACGGCGTAGGCGGCGGCTTTTCCCGCTCCGCCTATGCCCAGCAGCAGACAGGATTTCCCCGCCAGCGATATTCCGAACTCCTCGAAACTTCCCGCAACGCCGCGATGGTCGCAATTGTCGGCTGTGATTTTTCCTTCGGCAGCCGTCACCGTGTTCACGGCGCCTATCAGCGCGGCGGTTTCAGTCAGCTCGTCGGCCATGCGGAACATGTCCTCCTTGAACGGCGCGGTGACATTGCCCCCGTCGTAGCCCGACTTGAGAACGGCGAGACATTCTTCGGCTGTTGCCGGCTCGTTGACATCGTAGGTCAAATAGGGACGGTTGGGATATGCCGCCGCAAATAGGGCGGGACTTTTGCTGTGTCGCGCCGGATTGCCGACGATGGTGAATCGTTTCGTTATGTTTTGCATGATATTTCAGGATTTTGCGAACAGGTTCCGTATTTCGTCGATTGCCGCCGCGAGTCCGTCGAGATTCTTTCCGCCCGCCGCGGCAAAGTGAGGCTGACCTCCTCCGCCGCCCTGAATCTTCTTTGCCGCTGCCCGCACGATTTTCGCCGCGTCGAAACCTTCGGCAACCAAATCGTCGCTGAGCGCAAGGGTGATGGAGGGCTTGTTGCCGGCATCGCCGCCCGCTATGAATACGAAGCGTTCGGAGTGTTCGCTTCTGAATCCTAAAGCGAGGTCGCGGATAATGTCGGCGGGGAGATGCAGACTGACCGCAAGCATCATTGTCCCTCCCGCGTTCTTTATCTGCTTCGAGAGTTCGGCTTTGACGCGCGCCTGTTTTTCCCGCTTGAAACTTTCGATCATGGTTTTCAGTTCCTGATTCTCGTCGAACACCTTGCGCAGGGTTTTCACCAGGTCGGGAGCATTGTTGAACATGTTGCGAAGGTCGGCTATCAAATCCTGCTGCGCGTAGAGATAATCCTCGCAGCGTTCGGCGGTCACGGCTTCGATTCTGCGTATTCCGGCGGAAATCGAGGCTTCGCTCACGATGCGGAAGGAGCCGATGTCGCCGGTGCGCGCAACGTGCGTGCCGCCGCAAAGTTCCGCCGATTCGCCGAATCGCACCACCCGCACCCTATCGCCGTATTTTTCGCCGAAAAGCGCCGCGGCGCCCATTGCCCGCGCCTCGTCGAGCGGAACGTCGCGACGTTCGTCGAGCGGAATGTTTTCGCGAATCGCGGCGGCAACCGTCCGCTCCACTGCGCGCAGCTCCTCGCCGCTCATCTTTCCGAAATGCTGGAAGTCGAAGCGCAGCACGTCGGGCGAAACAAAGGAACCCTTCTGTTCCACGTGCGTGCCCAGCGTCTTGCGCAGGGCGAAATGCAGCAGATGCGTGGCAGTGTGGTTACATTCCGTCGCCCGCCGCTTTGCCGCGTCGATAACGGCAGTGAACTCGGCGGAAGGATCGGCGGGAAGTCTGGCGGCGAGATGCACCGAAAGATTGTTTTCCTTTCGGGTGTCGAATATCTCTATCCGTTCCGAATCCGAGACGAGGTGTCCGCAGTCGCCGGTCTGTCCGCCCATTTCGGCATAGAACGGCGATTTGTCGAGCACCAGCTGATAGAACTCCCTGCCGTTCCGCTTCATTTTCCGGTAGCGCCGGATGCGCGCGCGGGTTTCGGACTCGTCGTAGCCCGTAAATTCCGATTCGCCGGCTTGCAGCGTCACCCAGTCGCCCGCTTCGACGGTTGCGGCGTTTCGGGCGCGCTCTTTCTGTTTCTTCATCTCCGCGTCGAATCCCTCGCGGTCGGCTTCCAGACCGCGTTCCTTCAGAATGAGTTCGGTGAGGTCGAGCGGGAAGCCGTAGGAATCGTAAAGCACAAAGATATCTTCGCCCTTAAGCCGGACGAGGTTTGCGGACTTCATTTCGCTCATCCGTTTTTCCAGCATGGCTATGCCCGTTTCGAGAGTGCGCAGGAACGATGTTTCCTCCTCGCGCACCACCCGTTCGATGAACGCCTGCTGTTCGCGCAGTTCGGGAAAAGTGTCGCCCATTTCGGCAGCCAGCGTTTCCACCAGCCGGCAGACGAACGGAGAATCGAAGCCCAGAAAAGTGTAGCCGTAGCGGACGGCGCGGCGCAGGATGCGACGAATCACGTAGCCCGCCTTCACGTTCGAGGGCAATTGTCCGTCGGCTATCGAAAAGGCGACGGCTCTCAAGTGATCCGCCACAACGCGCATCGCGATGTCCGTGTCCCTGTCGGCGCCGTACTGTCGGCCCGACATTCGGGCTACGGCGTCGATTATCGGACTGAACACGTCGGTATCGTAGTTGCTCGTTTTGTTTTGCAGCGCCATGCAGAGCCGTTCGAAGCCCATGCCGGTATCCACGTGGCGGGCGGGCAGCGGAGCGAGCGTTCCGTCGGCTTTGCGGTCGAACTGCATGAAGACCAAGTTCCAGATTTCGATAACCCGGGGATCGTCGCGATTCACCAGCGAAGCACCGCCGCACGCGGCGCGTTCCTCGTCGGAGCGAAGGTCGAAATGTATTTCGCTGCACGGACCGCACGGACCCGTATCGCCCATTTCCCAGAAATTATCCTTCTTGCCGCCGAACACTATTCTGCTTTCGGGCAGATACTGCTTCCACAGTTCGAGCGATTCGACGTCCTTTTCGGTTCCGTCGGCGTCCGAACCTTCAAAAACCGTAGCATAGAGCCGGTCGGCGGGAAGACCGAAAACATCGTGCAGCAATTCCCATGCGCAAGCTATGGCTTCCCGCTTGAAATAGTCGCCGAACGACCAGTTGCCGAGCATCTCGAACATAGTGTGATGATAAGTGTCGCGCCCCACCTCTTCCAAGTCGTTGTGCTTGCCCGACACCCTGAGACACTTCTGCGTGTCGGCGATTCGCTTGTGCGAAGCAGGCTCGTTGCCGAGAAAAATGTCCTTGAATCTGTTCATTCCCGCGTTGGTGAACATCAGTGAGGGGTCGTTTTTGACTGTCATGGGCGCCGAAGGGATTATTTCGTGTCCCTTGTTTCTGAAAAATTCGAGAAACGTTGCTCTGATTTCTTTCGATGTCATACCTGTTATATAATGTATTCGTAAAATTCAGGGCGCGAAGTTAGGAAGATTTTTGCAATTAAGGGATGTGTTAGAAATAACTTATAAGGTTCTACTGGGAATTGTTTCACCGCGTCGCGGTGTTTTTTTACCGCAAGGGGCGCAGAGGCTTCGCAGAGGGCGCAAGGGCTTCGCGTCCTTTGCGAAGCCTTTGCGCAAGGTCGCCGGAGGCTGCGGGTCAAGCCCTCAAGACCCGTGCGCGCTCTTCGCAAAGGACGCGAAGCCCTTGCGCCCTTTGGAATTGTCACGAAATAACTTGACTTTTTACCGTCGTGTTGCGGTTTCTCACCGCAAAGGGCGCAAGGGCTTTGCAAAGGACGCGAAGCCTTTCCGCCCACTGCGAAGCCCTTGCGCCCTTTGCGGTAAAAAAACACCGCTATGCGGTGAAAAAACCGTCAATTTATCTCGTAACACTTACCTTGCGCCCCTTGCGTTACAAAAACACCGCAACGCGGTGAAAAAAACACGCAAACTTTTTCCACACAATTCCCAGTAGAACCTTCTCTTTTATTCAGACAAAAATTTATTTATTCGACATCCCTAAACGCGATATATCAAGGATATCGGGAAACTGTAAAAATTTTTGCATAAAAAACGTTTAGCATTGTAAAAAAATGCTTACGTTTGCATCCGTTTTTACATAGTTTTTTTTGAGTATTATAAATTGATTTAACTGAAATTTACGAAATGAACGCAGTTATGAAAGCAGGAAAGACGATTTTGATTATTGCAATCTTGTCGGTCGTGAACACAACAGCCGAAGCGCGAGACGTTACGAAGATTTACGACGTGAAATGGATTTTTTCGGGAATCAGAAAAAACACGACTAAGAAGGACAAACACGAATTTGCCGGCAAACCGACAGAACTCGAAAATCAGGGAAAGAAACGCAATCCGTCGAAACGTTACAAAAAAGCCGACAAATTCTCCGAAGGTCTGGCAGCCGTGAAGCTGAACGGCAAGTACGGTTTTATCGACCGGACAGGAATGGAAATCATTCCGTTCAGATACGACGACGCCGGCGCTTTTTCGGAAGGATTGGCAAAAGTGCGTACCAACGGAAAGTGGGGCTTTATCGACAAAATGGGAAAAGAAGCCATTCCGTCGATCTACGATAACGTCGGTTCTTTTTCGGAAGGGCTGGTAGCCGCACAGTCGGAAGGCAAATACGGCTTTATCGACAAAACGGGAAAAGAAGTCATTTCGTTCAAATACGACGACGCGGGCATCTTTTCGGACGGACTGGCAAGAGTGCGGTCGGACGGAAAATGGCTCTATATCGACGCTTCGGACAAAATAGTTATCGGAGAGCGATAGCGCGGAAAACAACGCGCTTAGGAATGTGTCGGCAATAACTTAGGGATGTGTTAGAAATAACTTAGCACACAGATGACTCGGATTTAACGGATTTACGCGGATTCAAATCTGTGTCATCTGTGTCATCTGTGTGCTAAAAAACAACAAACGGAGGAAAGCCGAAAATCCGGAAAAGAGTAGGCGCAACACTAAAAAATTTATCGTAAATATGAAGGTTAAAGTTTTAGTTTTCATTTCTTTTTGTTTGACGGCAAACTTGATTTTTGCCCGTCGCTCGGACGAACTTCGCCAGAAAGCCGAACATGGCGACGCTTCCGCTCAAAACAAGATGGGCGACATTTATTGCGGAGGAAACACCCCGAACTACGAAGAAGCCCTGAAATGGTACCGAAAGAGCGCGGAACAGGGAAACCCCCTCGCTCAGGTCAATTTGGGACGAATGTACGAACGTGGCTACGGACTTGCGCAGAACTACGAAGAAGCCCTGAAATGGTATCGCAAGAGCGCCGAAAAAGGCGACGCCGCCGCCCAATACAATCTGGGCGTGATGTACTGTTTCGGACAAGGCGTTGCAAAGAATTTTGAAGAAGCCCGAAAATGGTACCGAAAGGCAATCGAACAGGGCGACGTAACCGCTCAAACCGGCTTGGGCGCAATGTATGAAAAAGGTTACGGAATGTCTTCCAATCGCAAAACCGCGATTGAATGGTACCGAAAAGCGGCAAAACAGGGCGACATGGCGGCAAAAAGAAATCTGGAAAGACTGGGCGCGAGAAATTGAGGGTGTAATAGGGTATGGGGCATAGGGTATAGGGTGGGGTGTCCAAAATCCCGTATCAATCTTTAAAATCTTCCTCCCGTTTTTCACCGCGTTGCGGTGTTTTTTTAACCGCTAAGGGCGCAGAGGCTTCGCAGAGAACGCAAGGGCTTCGCGTCCTTT
>JAITHX010000190.1 GCA_031279735.1 Prevotellaceae bacterium | reverse complement strand
ACTAACCACTAACCACTAACCACTAACCACTAACCACTAACCACTAACCACTAACCACTAACCACTAACCACTAACCACTAACCACTAACCACTAACCACTAACCACTAACCACTAATCTCCGTCAGGCAATTCATAATTCATAATTCATAATTTATAATTACTATAACCCATTCCGATTTTGCGGTATTTGGAAAATATCTTACTTTTGCCTCCTGAAAAATATTGTGGGATAAAAATCGAGTTTTATTTAAAAACTGAATGTGTATGAATATAATGGGAAAGTCCGGCGAATCCGCCGCAGCCGGCGCGCAAAACAAAGCGGAAGAGTTGACAGGCAAGGCAAAACCGGTGTCGTTGCCCAACGGAAGAGTGAATCAAGACTACGAGGTTCCTTTCGACGTGGAATCGCTGCTGCCCGGTGTGGCGGAGTATGTTTTCGTCGGGCTGAGCGAAACGGGGCTGAGGTACGACAGCGAAAATAAACGCATAGTCGGAAAACTTCTGGCGCCGGGCAGCCATACTTTCACCGTGCATTGTCTGCGCCGCTGCTGGACGGACGGTCAGCCTGTTCTGAAAAGAGAATTTTCGATTATCGTCAATCCAGACCCGCGTTCGCTCTGGAACCAAATCGAAACTCCTCTCGATTGCGAGTTCTATAAGCCCGACAGCAATTGCGCCCGCGCGGATACTGCCGCCATGCTCGCCGCAGCGGGAAAGGCGGGCGTGGAGTGCAAGACTATGCTCGCCGCAAGTCAGCGCGGACGCTCGCACGCGCACGAAGGCAAGCCCCGCGACGATGATTTCGCTCTGCATTTCGACCCCGAAACCGAATGGTATATCCTGACGGTTGCCGACGGCGCGGGTTCGGCGAAATATTCCCGCCGCGGTTCGGAAATCGCCTGCGCTACGGTGGTTGACGTATGCAGGGCGAAGATAGGAGAGCACGGAAAGGAACTCGAACGGTTTATAGCGGAGTATCGCGAATCGAACGATGCTCTTAAGCCTGTCGGCGATGCGCTCTACAACATACTCGGCACCGCCGTGTTCAGAGCTTACAAGGAGATAGAAAGCGAGGCTAAAACAATGAATCTCCCCGTGAAAAATTTCGCTACCACGCTGATTGTTTCCGTGTGCCGCCGTTTCGACTTCGGATGGTTTATCGGCGCTTTCTGGGTTGGCGACGGAGGAATAGGCGTTTACCGGCGCGACCCGCCTTATCTCAAAATACTCGGCGAACCCGACGGAGGCGAATTTGCGGGACAGACACGCTTTCTGACTATGCCGGAGATTTTTTCGCCCGACGGATTCTACAAGCGGCTGCGCTTCGACCTGATGCAGGACTTCACCGCGCTGGTGATGATGACCGACGGAGTGACCGACGCGAAGTTTGAAACCGACGCGAATCTGCTCGATATCGAACATTGGCGCGCGCTGATGGACGACCTTGCCGGCGCAAACGAGGAAGGCACGGTTGTGGATTTCGCAAAGGAGGATGCTGACCTGAAGCTGCTGAAATGGCTCGACTTCTGGTCGAAAGGGAATCACGACGACAGAACCATTGCAATACTTTCATAAACCATGGCACAAACTATCAAACTAAAGGCGATGGACGGCTCCGATGTGGAGTTCGTCGATCAGATTATAGGTTCGGGAGGCATGAAGGATGTCTATTTCAGTCCCGATAAATCCTACGTGGTGGCGTTCTTCAGAGAGAAGCAGGACAGCAACGCCAAAGACCGTCTCGACAATATCACGAGAGTGTATCGCGATAAGATTTTCAGCCAGCAGGGCGGCGAATACTGGAGAGACCTCTACTGCTGGCCTACGAAAATGGTGGAATACAACGGAAAGCTGGGCATTGTGTGTCCGACTTATCCCCGCCATTTCTTTTTTTCGTACGGTTCGGTGAACAACGATATGCTCGGCATCAAGGGCAAGGAAAAGGAAGGGAAATGGTATGCTTCGGCTAAGCACCAGAACAAATTCCTTGCGCCCGAAGAAAGGGGCGACTGGTTTAAGTATTTTCAGATTTGCATTCGCATCAGTCGCGCGGTTAGAAGGATGCACTCTGCCGGACTGGCTCATTCCGACTTGTCGTACAAAAACGTACTGATAGACCCCTCGACGGGGAAGGCAGCAATTATCGACATTGACGGTCTGGTGGTTCCGGGCAAGTTTCCGCCCGACGTGCTTGGCACGCCCGATTTCATAGCGCCGGAGGTTATCGCCACCAAAGCGCTGGACAAAAACGACCCTGCGCGGAAACTGCCCAATATCTCCACCGACCGCCACGCTCTGGCGGTGATGGTATATATGTATCTGCTGTACCGGCATCCGCTGCGCGGAGGGAAGGTGAACGACCTCGATTCGCTGCGCGACGAAGAGCTGTCGATGGGCGCGAAGGCGCTGTTTGTGGAACATCCCTCCGACAGCTCCAACAGAGTGCGCCTGAAAGACCTCCAGCCTTCGCAGCTGCCTCAGTGCGACCCGAACAAGATTCCCTACACCGTTTGCGGTCCGTATCTCAAAAAAATGTTCGACCGCGCTTTCATGGAAGGACTGCACGACCCTAAGCTGCGCCCCACCGCCGACGACTGGGAACGGGAACTGCTCAAGACCGTTGACCTGATGCAGCCCTGCCAAAATCCCAAATGCTGGCACAAGTGGTTCGTGTTCGACAATACCACCAAACCCCGATGCCCCTTCTGCGGCACCGAATACAGAGGCACGCTGCCGGTGCTGAATCTCTACTCTTCGCGAAGGGCAGGGTCTTATACGCCCGACGACTATCGCCTCATGGTGTACCACAATCAGTATATGTATCTGTGGCATGTGAACCGCAACGTTTCGCCCAACGAAAAACTCTCCGACGAACAGAAAAAACCCGTCGGCTATTTCGTGTTTCACAAAAACAGCTGGCTGCTGGTCAATCAGCGTTTGCCCGATCTCGAAGACAAGACGGAGAACAAGCGAATACCGGCAGGACAGTCCGTTGCCCTGACCGACGGAAAGAATATCCTCCTCTCGAAAGAGGAGGGAGGACGGCTGGTGGTGGTTCAAATAGTGAAGAACTGATGACGCAACATCTTTCCTTCGACTTGTGGATGACGCTGATTCGCTCCAATCCCGCGTTCGGAACAAAACGGGCGCAACTGATTGCCGATATGTTCGAGCCGGAAGTGCGCGACGTGTCGAGGATAGAGGCCGAGGTGAAGCGCTTCGACTGTATCTGCGATAGATTCAACGAAATCACCGGCAAAAAACTGCCCGCCGCCTTCATGTACCGCAAGGTGCTGCAACTGCTGAAACCGAAGGCAGCCGCCGGACAGACAGACGAATCGGCAGCAGAATCGGCAGCCGAACGGCTCGCCGAAGAGGCAAACCGCCTGTTCTGCGAATATCCGCCCCTGCCGCTGAACGGAAACATCCATTCGACGCTGCAACAGCTGCGCGCAGAGGGCAAAACGCTCAGCGTGTCGAGCAATACGGGCTTCGTCGAAGGCAGGGTCGTGAGGAAAGCGCTCAAAACGGCAGGACTGCACGATTATTTCTCTTTCCTTATCTTTTCGGACGAAATCGGCGCCTCCAAACCCTCCGCCGCGTTCTACGGAAGGGTGAACGAAAGGCTGAACGTG
Source organism: Prevotellaceae bacterium (assembly GCA_031279735.1). GTDB lineage: Bacteria > Bacteroidota > Bacteroidia > Bacteroidales > UBA932 > JAIRLF01. The sequence goes on along the minus strand of JAITHX010000190.1, from coordinate 2,796 downwards.
CCCAAATCTCGCACTCTGCATGTGGGCGACAATCGCAAAACCGATTACGAAGGCGCGCGGCGCTTCGGCTTCAACGCTCTATTGATCACAAACCCGAATTATACCATAGATGACATCAGACCAAACTTGTAAACGCCGAATGTTTCGCTTCTCGGCACATCATATCAAAACAACCGACAAATTCGGATTCCTCCCGCAGGAGTATTCGCGATTCAAACACGGCGCAATAAACATTGCGCGCAAATTCGGCTACGAAATGGCCGACAAGTTTATAGCTAACGTCCTCCGCAAACACTACGACGGACGTCCGATACTCGTCCTGCCCAGCGCGTGGTCGCATATCCCGACGGCATCGTATTTCCTGTGCGGCTACTTTACCGACAAGCTGAACGCATATCTGTTTGAATGTAATCGCACCGTAGCCGAAGCAGGCAAAATATGCCGCTCGGTTTCCTACAGGGACGACTACGGCATGATGTCGGCCGAACAGCGCTACAATCTGATAAAAAACGATGTGTTCTATATGGACAAAAATGCCGCCGACGGAAAAATACTCCTGTTTGTCGATGACGTTAAAGTTACCGGCACTCACGAACGGATTATAGTGAACATGCTCGACCGATACAGCATAACAGGCGACTGTTATACGCTCTACTACGCGGAAGTCGCGAATCCGCATCTCCCGCCGAACGTGGAAAACGAACTGAATTATGCCTACGTCAAAAGTCTCGACGAAATAGCACACATAATCAAACACGACGAATTCAGATTCAATACCCGGGTGGTGAAGTATATCCTCGACGCCGACGACCAGTGCTTCGACCGCTTTATAGCCGCTCAGTCGCGCAACTTTATAGAAGACCTCTACTATAATGCCGTCGGCAACGAATACTTTAAATTTAATGCGTATAAGAGGAACATGCATAAACTGAAGATCAAGCTGTACGATACGATGCGGCAGTTGTGAAGCATAACGACAGTGTGGAATGTTAAATAAACTTTTCTCCGGCAAGAGAACCGGAACAAGCGGGGGCAAGGATTACGCCCGATCAATATACCGGCGGGATTACGACAGAGTTATATTCTCGTCGGCATTCAGGCGACTGCAAAACAAGACGCAGGTGTTCCCTTTGCCCGGAAGCGTGTTTGTGCATAACAGGCTGACACATTCGCTGGAGGTTTCGTCGGTGGGACGCTCGCTGGCGGCGGTTGCCGGCGAACATTTCGCAACCAAGTATGCCGGCGAACTGAATCGGGCAAGCAGAGACTTCTATCTGCACGATTTGCAGGATGTGGTCGCGGCGGCGTGCTTGTGTCACGATATAGGGAATCCCGCTTTCGGTCATTCGGGCGAAGATGCTATTTCCGAATATTTCAGAGAAAAACAGTGCGACGAAAAGTTTAAGGCGCATTTTACGGATGTGCAGTGGACGGATTTGGTGAATTTCGAGGGGAACGCGAACGCTATCCGCTGTCTGACGTCGATGCAGTCGGGAAAGGAATCGGGCGGACTGGGACTGACTTGTTCCACGCTGGCGGCGATTGTGAAATATCCCTGTTCGTCGTCGGCTATAGATTCGTCGAACATCCACCGGAAAAAGTTCGGCTATCTGCAAGCCGACAGAGAGGTTTTTCTTGAAATAGCGGAGGAAACTTCCATGCTGAAGGACATGAGGGTTGCTTCGGACGCCGATGCATGGCTGCGCCATCCTTTCGTCTGGCTGGTCGAAGCCGCCGACGATATATGCTACAATATAATCGACCTCGAAGATGCACACCGCCTGCGCATTATCGACTATCAGGAATGTCGCGCCGTGTTTTTGAACCTGCTGAGAGAACTGAACGGCGACGCGAGCGAAACGGATAAAATCAACGACAGGCTTTCGCGCATGAACGATCGCAATTCGCAAATATCCTATCTCCGCGCCAAAACAATAGGCTTCCTGATCTGGCGCATAGGAGAGCTGTTTGTGAAAAACGACGCCAGGATTCTCGACGGTTCGCTCAATCGCTCGCTCTACGATTCCATAGCCGGACTGTGCCCCGATCTGGGATACATTGCCGACTTCTCGCGCGAAAATATCTACAATCATCGGTCGGTGGTGGAAATAGAAAACGCAGGCTACAATGTCATAAAGGAACTGCTGCGACATTTTGTCGATCCGACCCTCAAGGCGGAACACGAACGCAGCAAGGCGGAAAAAAAAGCAGTTAAACTTATTCCGCCCCAATTCCTGTTCACAACCGACGACCCGTATCTTAGAACGCTCGGCGTTATAGACTATGTCGCCGGCATGACGGATAATTATGCCGTCGATCTGTATAAACGGATAAAGGGAATTACTATCTGAATTATGAATTATGAATTATGAATTATGAATTGCCTGTCGGACGTGTGAAATTATGAATTATGAATTATGAATTATGAATTGCCTGTCGGACGCAGGGAGCCGATAATTCCCGATTTGTTGGGTGTATGTCGGCAGGCGATTCTTAGGGATGTGTTAGAAATAACTTATAAAGGATGCAGTTCGGATTTTTAGCACACAGATAACACAGATGACACAGATAACACAGATGACACAGATGACACAGATAACACAGATAACACAGATGACACAGATAACACAGATGACGCAGATAACACAGATGACACAGATCATAATTTTGGTTCTATTGGGAATTGTGTGGAAAAGCCATGAAACCCTTATTTTTCAAAGCACCCTTAACAGCATCCGGACAGCATGTATTCACCCTTATTCCCCTATGATTGTGCGGTTATTCACCGCGTCGCGG